>JBEAPQ010000486.1:0-5469 GCA_041164325.1 Planctomycetota bacterium
GTTCGTCGCCGAGGGCGAACTCGTCACGCTGAAGCGGAGGCGCGGCGAGGTCCTCGAACGCCACGAAGCCGTCGCCGCGACCTGCACCCATCCCGATCTCCCGCTCGTCGTGCTCGTCGACGAGGGCACCGCCAGCGCGAGTGAGGTCGTCACCGGCGCGCTCCAGGACCTGGGACGTGCGACCGTGGTCGGCACGCGGAGCTACGGCAAGGGCGTCGTGCAGAGCATCTATTCGTGGAGCGGTCTGCCGTTCCGCCTGAAGCTGACGACGGCCCGCTACTACACCCCGTCCGGGCGAAGCCTCGAACGCAGCCTGCGCCACCCCGACGACGGAGAGGATCAGGGCGGAATCATCCCAGACGAGACGGTTCCCCTCGACGCGGACGCAGCCCGCCGCTTGGCAGCACGTCTCGCCGCCCACGAGGTCCGTCCGCCCTACCGGGACCGGGCCGCGCGCGTCGCCGCGGCGCTCGATCGGCCGCTCGCCAGCCCACCCGACCCCCGCGAGGACACCCAACTCGCAGCGGCCCTCGAGGCCTTGGAGCGACGCATTCCTGCGGAAGCCGCGGGCGAGTCTGGAGAACGCCGATGACCCGACCCTTCCTGGCGCTCGGCGTCGAGACATCCTGCGACGAGACGGCGGCCTCCGTCGTCCGCGACGAGTGCGAGGTCCTCAGCAACGCGGTCCACTCGCAGATCCACCTGCACGCCCGCTACCGAGGAGTCGTGCCGGAGGTCGCGAGCCGTTCCCACACCGAGCGGATCGTCGGCATCCTCCAGCACGCACTGGACGACGCGGGCGTCACCCCCGAAGACCTCGACCTCATCGCGGTCACCGCGCGGCCCGGCATGATCGGCAGCCTGCTGGTCGGTCTCGCCGCGGCGAAGGCCCTGGCCATGCGGTTCGGCAAGCCGCTCGTCGGCGTCGACCACGTGGCCGCACACCTGCACGCCGGCTTCATGGCGGAGCCCGACATGCCGCTGCCCTGCCTGACGCTGATGGCGTCGGGAGGGCACACGGCGCTCTACCTCGTCGAAGGCCGCGGCGAGGCACGCCGCCTCGGCCGCACGCTCGACGACGCGGCCGGCGAAGCCCTCGACAAGGGCGCTGCCCTGCTCGGGCTCCCCTACCCCGGCGGGCCCTCCATCCAGGAGGCCGCCCGCCGCGGCGACCCGACAGCCGTCGACCTGCCCCGACCGATGCTCGGGCCCGATTCGCTCGACTTCTCGTTCTCGGGCATGAAGACCGCGCTGCTCTACCACCTGCGCGGGAACGCGCTGACGCGGCCGATGCCGGAGCTCAGTGAAAGCCAGGTCGCCGACCTCGCGGCGTCCTACCAGCTCGCGGTGGTCGACACGCTGATCCGCAAGCTGCGCCGCGCCGTGCGGCAACACCCAGGCGTCCGCTCGCTGTCGATCGGCGGCGGCGTGGCGCGCAACGAGCTGCTCCGCGCCCGGCTCGCCGACGATCGGGAACTCCGCGACCTCCACCTGGTCCTCCCGCCGCTCGCGCTCTGCACCGACAACGGCGCGATGATCGCCGGCCTCGGCACGCACCTGTTCCGCGACCGCGGCATCCGTGACGACCTGGACCTCGACGCCAGGGCCACCTCCCGACGCGAATCGTGAACACGCAGCACGCCGAGCTTCCCGAAGACGCCGCCGCGATCCTCCGCCAGATCGCCGCTGGCGAACTGGCACCCGAGGCAGGGCTCGAGGCCCTGCGGGGCGCAGCCTCGTCCCTGGCGGAGGACCTGGGATACGCGCGCGTCGACCACGACCGCGCGGAGCGCTGCGGGTTCCCCGAGGTCGTGTTCTGCCAGGGCAAGACCGGCGCGCAGGCCGCGGGGATCGCGACCTCGATCCTCTCCAGAGCCCCGCGCGTGCTGCTGACCCGCGCGTCGGCCGAGCACGCCGAGGCGGTGCTCGGGGCCGTGCCGGACGCCGTCCACCACGAGGACGCCCGCTGCATCGTCGTCGATCGTGCCGCGGTCCCGCCCATCGGGCGGGTCGCCGTCGTCGCGGCCGGCACCGCCGACCTCCCGGTGGCTGCCGAGGCCGTTGTGACCGCCCGCGCGATGGGGGCCTCCGTCGAGACGTTCTTCGACGTCGGCGTGGCCGGGCTGCACCGGCTGCTGGCTCGACTCCCCGAGATCCGGAGAGCCCGGGCGATCGTCGCCGTGGCCGGGATGGAGGGGGCGCTCCCGTCGGTCCTGGCGGGACTGGTCCGCGCTCCGGTCGTGGCCGTTCCGACCAGCGTCGGCTACGGGGTCGGCCACGGCGGGCTGTCCGCCCTGTCGACCATGCTGTCGTCCTGTGCGGCGGGCGTGGTCGTCGTCAACATCGACAACGGTTTCGGGGCCGGCTATGCGGCCGCGCAGATCAATCGCCTCGGTGAGAACGGTCCGGCCGGGTCCGCCGTTCCGTAGCCAGGGGCGGATCGCTACACTCCTCCGACCTTGAAGCGTCCCGACCGCAAGCCTGCCCGCCTCGTCCTCGAGGACGGCACCGTCCTGCAAGGCCGATCCTTCGGAGCCGCCCGCGATTCGATCGGCGAGCTGGTCTTCAACACGTCGATCACCGGCTACCAGGAGATCCTCACCGACCCCTCCTACCGCGGGCAGACCGTGCTCTTGACCCAGCCGCACATCGGCAACTACGGGGTCAACAGCGAGGACGAGGAATCGAGCAAGATCTGGCTGTCCGGCCTGATCGTCCGGGAGGCCTGCCTCCGGGCGAGCAACTTCCGCTCGGGCGGCGACCTGTCGGAATACCTGATCCAACACGGCGTGCCCGGCATCGAGCGGGTCGACACTCGGATGCTGACCCGCCGGGTCCGCAGCGCGGGCGCCCTCAAGGTGCTTCTGACCGAGGACCTGGATACGCCGGCCGACGCGCTCGTCGACAAGGTCCGCAACGCGCCATCGACCAGCGACGAGGACCATGTCCGCATCGTGACGACGCCGGAAGCCGTCACGTGGACGAAGGGGCACGAGTCGCCCTTCGCGGCCCCATCACCGGGCAGCCTTCTCGAGAAGCCTCGCCGCTCGATCGTGGCCTACGACTTCGGCGCCAAGCGCAACATCCTGCGCAGCCTCGTGGCCAGCGGCTTCGATCTCACGGTCGTGCCGGCGACGACGCCGTTCGAGGCGGTGCTGGAGCGCAAGCCGGACGGCGTGTTCCTCAGCAACGGCCCGGGCGACCCCGCGGTCCTCGACTACGCCGTCGCGGCCGCCAAGGGCCTCGTCGGCCAGGTCCCGGTGTTCGGCATCTGCCTCGGCCACCAGATCCTCGCGCAGGTGTTCGGCGCGAAGACCTTCAAGATGAAGTTCGGCCACCACGGCGGGAACCAGCCCGTGATGGACCTGACGACGCAGAAGGTCGAGATCACGTCCCAGAACCACTCGTTCGCGGTCGACCCCGAGCACCTGCCGGACGCCGTCGAAGTGACCCACCGCAACCTCAACGACCAGACGGTCGAAGGTCTGCGCCACCGCGAGCTGCCGGTGTTCTCGGTCCAGTATCACCCCGAGGCCGCGCCCGGACCGCACGACTCGCTCTACCTGTTCGATCGCTTCCGCGACCTCATCGAAGGCGTTCGCGGTAGTTGAACAGCTGCTGCCGCTCGTCGTCCGGGCGGTAGAAGTCGATGTAGAACGGGTTCCAGGCGCGCTCCTCCTCGGAGAAGGCGTCCATGTCCGCGAACCGCGACGCGTCGAACATCGACGATTCGTCCGGGATGTCGATCGGCATCACGCGGAGACCCCGGCGATCCTCGTGCAGCAGGATCGGGTGGAGGTAGCCTTCCTCCCCCTCGTCGAGCCGGACCAGCACGCTCCGGGAGCGCTGGAGCACGTAGGTCCGCGTGTCCTCGTTGCGCTTGTGCATCGACGCGAGGTGGACCGTGAACACGTCGGACTCGGTGCCGACGAGCATCAGGAAGTCCTCCTTCACCTTGGGGTCCGCGATGTTCTGGAACTCGGGGATCTCCTCCTCGAGTTCGGACGCGTCGGTGAACATCTTGCGCTTCTCCTGGGTCGAGCCGCGGATGTCCCCCAGGTAGTCGTCCGGGACGTCCGACTCGGCAGCGAACGGGTCCTCTTCGACCGGCTCGTTGCGCCACTCGATGATCGCGTCGATCACCGAGTCCGGCATCTGCGCGGGCGAGAACAGGCACCGCAGCACGGGACGGCTCGCGGTGTTGATGTTGATGCGGATCCCGACGCCCTCGGGCTGCGGGTCCTCTTCGTTGCCGGAGGGCGCGGGTGCTTCGGCCTCTTCCTCCCCGCCCGCCTCCGCGGGCGCGGGCTGCGCCGCCGCGCGCGGATCGTCCGGATCACCCGGGTCGAAGACCAGCGACGTGTAGACCGTCAGCACCGACTCGAGACCGAGCAGGACCTGGTTCTCCCAGACCCGGTCGTAGAACAGCTCCTCGGACACGTTCGGCAGCAGGAACAGCTCGTCGAGCTGGAGCGGCAGCGAGACGTCGAAGCGCTCGTCCTCGTCGCTCTTCAGAGGAGCCCGCGGCAAGTCCTGGGTCCGGTTGCGGCCGCGAAGCCACTGCGTGAGGTTCTCCGCCAGCGACTCGGCATCCGCGCGACTCACGTCGAAGTCCGTGCCTTCCCGGAGACTGTCGACGAGCCGCACGAAGCGCGCGCGGGACTCCTGCGCGAACTCGTCGTCCGGACTGACCAGGGACAGCACGTTGAACTTGCGGTTCTCGTCCTCGACCCAGACGTAGGTCGTGATGTCGCCGTCGGGATGCCCCATCGGCTCGAACCACGCGTCCTGGGAGCCGTCCGCGATCGACGCGGGGTCCGGCTCCTCCTGCTCCTCACCGCCGGCTCCCCCACCTGCGCCGCCGATGCCTCCGGGCAGCCCACCCGCACCGCCAGGGACCCCACCTCCGAGTCCTCCGGCCCCCTCTTCTCCCTCGGCCGCAGCCGCGAGATCGGAGAGCAGCGCCTCCTCGGTCTGACCGAGCACGTAGCGCATGTGGCTCCGCATCTGCGCGATCAGCACGTCGTTCTCCCCGGTCAGCTTCGCGGTCTGGGCCGTGGTCACGAGCTCGCTGGTCATCGCGTAGAGGAGGACCGTGAAGATCAGGACCATGATCAGCGCCATCCCGTCCTGGTCAGGGCGGGGCGAGCGATCCGGGGACAGCACGCGCGAGGACTGCATGACGGGTCTCGGACGGGGTTGGGGTGCCCGTTCTTCCCCGCAGGGAAGGGTCAGCTCAGAAGCCTGAGCCCGCACGGGTACCACGGGAGCCGACCAGGATGTGCGGGGTGATCACGAACTCCAGCGAGTTCTTGCTGCGCTGGGTCGACGTCGAGCGGAACAGGTAGCCCAGGATCGGGATATCCCCGAGCAGCGGGATCTTCGCCTCGAGGTCGACGGTGCTCTCGCTGACCAGGCCACCGATGACCGTCGACTCCCCCTCACGGAGGTGGACGGACGTCGTCGCCA
>JBEAPQ010000487.1:0-9309 GCA_041164325.1 Planctomycetota bacterium
GAGAGCGGACGTTGGAAGAGCTTCTCCGGCGCCCCGAGATCGCCGTGTCGGACGCACCCCTGGCGGCCGCGTTGGCCGGCATCGAGCTGGGCCCGGACGAGGCCAGCGAGGTCGAGGCCGAAGTGAAGTACGCGGGCTACGTGGCGCGTCAGGCGGTCCAGGTCGACCGGATGCGACGGCTGGAGGCGCGCACGATTCCGGCGGGCTTCGACGCCACGCACGTGCGCGGTCTGTCGAACGAAGCCCGCGATCGGATCGCCAAGCGGCGGCCGCTCACGGTGGGGGAGGCATCGCGCCTGCCGGGCGTGACTCCGGCGGACGTGCAGGTGCTGCTCGCCGCGCTGTCCGGGGCTCGTTAGCCCACCGGGAGCGTGGCGGCGCTCGCTTCGGAGCGTGCTCCGACGCAGGGGGAGCCACCGCCCCTGCCGGGCAGCGCGAGTCGCTCCGCGCGTCCGTCACAGCCCGCGACCCGTGGGGTCGGCAGGCTGTGGGCGGATCGAAGCGCGGTGACGCTCACTCCTGCGCGAGGCGAAGACGGAGCGCCGAGGCCTCCGACGCCGCGTGGGTGCCGGCGAACTTCTCCTCGAACTGGGCGAGTGCCTCGACCAGCTTCTTCCGCTGCGAGATCTTGTTGGCGTCGAAACGCGACTGGACCTTCTCCAGCGCGCGGCTCGCCGAGATCTCCTTCTTGATCTGGTCGTCGCTGTCGAAGCGGTCGAGGACGCCCTCGGCCTCGTCGGCCACAGGCAGTCCCTTGAACTCCTTCTGGAGCTTCTCGAGGCGCTTCGTCGCGTTCCAGTAGTCCGGGCCTTCGCCGAGCTTCTGGATCTGCTTCGAGGTGCGCTCGATCAGGCTGTTGAAGTAGGCCTGGTGGGCTTCGAGGACCGTGCGCTCCTCGTCGTCCAGGTTGTCCTTCGCCAGCGTCCGCGTCAGGTGGCTCTCGACCTTGGCGTAGTCGTTCTTCTCCCACGCCTTGCGCAGCGGGTCGTAGCGCGACTCGTCCGGCAGCTCGGGGATCAGGACGACGGATTCCAGGGCCTTCTTGAGCCACTCTTCCGACGGCATGCGGTCGTCCGGAGTGGTCAGGATCTCACCGTCCGGGGAGACGGTGAAGTAGCTGGGGTAGAACCGCCCCCCGTAGTCGCCCATCGCGCCGGGGGCGCGGACGACCGGGTAGCGGATGCCCTTCGCTTCGATGTGATCGGCCAGTTTCTGCTCGGCTTCATCGGACACGCCGATGATCACCAACCCCGCGTCACTGAACTTGTCGTGCAACTCGTTCAGCTTCGGGATCGATGCTGTGCAGGGGCCTCACCAGGTGGCGAAGAAGTCGAGCATGACCAGCTTGCCCTTCAGTTCGGCCAGCGAGACAGGAGCTTCGTTCCAGGTCTTCGCGAAGACGATGTCGGGAGCGGTCGTGCCCTTCTGGAGTTGGGCCGGGACGGCCGCGGCGAAGAGCGCAGCGGCGGTGGCGGCCAGGGGGACACGTCGATTCATGGCGCGGGGATTCTAGCGGCGCGTCCTCACGTTGTGAGTGAGGTGGCCAGGATTCCTGGCTCGGACGGAATCCATGCACCGGATCAGCCCGTCCGGAGAACGGCGCGGATCAGCAGTTCGGTCGTCGCATCCGGAGCGGCTTCGAGCGCCTTCGCGACGCGCGCCGCGGCGTCTTTCTCCGCGTAGCCCAGCGTCACGAGCGCCGCGACCGCATCGGCGGCGGACGGGGTGACCGGGTCGGGTGTGGGGGTGGGTTCGGCGCCGGGAAGGTCGAGCTGGGTGATCTTGTCCCGCAGCTCGAGGCAGAGGCGTTCGGCCGTCTTGCCGCCGACGCCCTTGACCCGTTTGAGCGCGGCAACGTCTCCGTCGAGGATCGTGCGTCCGAAGCGCGCTGGGTCGTAGGTGCTGAGGATGCCGAGGGCGATCGACGGACCGACGCCGCTGACGGCAAGGATGCGGCGCGCGAGGTCGCGTTCGGCAGCAGACCCGAAGCCGATCAGGCTCGGGCTCCCCTCCACGACGTGGAGGATCGTGTGGAGCATCGCCTGCTGCCCGGGGCGCAGGCCGGTCGCCGTGCCCACCGGGACCTTGAACTCGTAGCCGACTCCGCCGCAGCGGAGCACGACCCGGGTCCCGGAAGTCTCGACGACCTCGCCGAGGAAGTGGTCGTACATCGAGGCGCGAAGCGGGCTTCACGCCCGCCGCGGATCAGGTCCGGAGGGACAGTCCGAGCTCGTCGAGCTTGGTCTTGATCTCGTTGAGCGAGGTCTGGCCGAAGTTCGGGCAGGCCAGGAGCTCGGCCTCGGTCTTGCTCGACAGGTCGCCGATCGTCCGGACCTTCAGCAGGTCGACGATGCGGCGGCTGCGGACCGAAAGGTCGAGCTCGGAGACCGGGCGGCGGCGCGGGTCCGGGCTCTGCGGATCCGGCAGATCCTCGGGGGCGGCCACAGGCTCTTCGGCTTCGCCGATCGTGGACGTGAGGATCTCGTCCTGGCCCATGCCGAGGCGCAGCCCCTTCACGCGCAGGATCTCCTTGATCTCCTGCAGCGAGGTCTCGCCGAAGTTCTTGTAGCTGAGCAGCTCTGCTTCGGTCTTCTTGACGAGGTCGCCGAGCGTGTAGACGCCCATCTTGGCGAGGCAGTTGCGGCTGCGGACCGAGAGTTCGAAGTCGTTGATCGGGGTGCGCATGACCTTGTTGCGCTTGTCTTCCCGACGCTCCTGGTCCTCGTCGTAGTACATGCTGAGCGCGGCCGACGTATCACGCCGGTAGAGACGCGCCCGTGCGTTGTGGGGGTTGGCCTGCAGCGCCAGGTCGAAGCACTGCATCGCGCGCCGGTAGTTGCCCATGTCCTCGTACAGGATGCCGAGGTTGATGACGCAGGCCTCGTTGACCGGCGGGTGCATCAGCGCGCGCTCGTAGAGCTCACGGGCTTCTTCGTCTTCGCCGCGGAGGTCGACGTTGATCGCGAGGCGGAACAGCGCCTCGGGGTGGGTCTCGTCGATCGACAGCGCCTCGTCGTAGCTGGCGATCGCGCCCATCGTGTCCCCGTCGAACTCCTTGAGGCGGCCCTTGAAGTACATCGCATCGGCGGCGGCCAGGAGCGCATTCACTTCCTCGAGGCCCTTCGCGAACCGATCGCGGTCGAGCGAGCGCTCGAGCGCGTGCAGGTAGGCCGCTGCCTGGATGGGGTCGCTGCTGCGGGCGGTGAGGACCGCGATGGCGTCGTCGATGCGTCCGGTGCTGTGGTAGCAGCGGGCGAGGCAGACCGCGATGCCCGGGTTGGCCTTCTCGGGCTCGAGGAGCGCGATGGCATCGGCGTGGCGGCCGACCGCCCACATCGCGAGGCCACGGCGGACGCCGTTGGACATCGGGCTATCGATCCAGTCGCGCAGCCGCTCGATCTCATCGGTCGAGCTGAATGCCGTCCGGCGGAATCGCTGGATCACGGCGTGGTCGATCGTGCCGTCCAGAACCGACAGAGGGTTCTGTCGCTGGGTGGCGGTGCCACCGTCAAAGCCTTCGCTCATCGTGCCTCCTGCCTGACTCCGTCGCTCGGCGCGGGCGCGCGCGGGGCGACGATGCACCCGGCGGACGGGGAAACGGGGTTTCCGCCGGTCGGTGCAAGCCCGGCAGGTTAGGGAGCTTCCGGGCGGCGTTCAAGGGCGGAATGGGCCCCGCCCCGACCGCCGCGGACTCACCCGGGCGTGGGCGCCGGGGGCGACTCCGACTCCTGCGCGCCGGCCCGGCGGTCGGCGAGCTCCCGGTAGAGGTCTTCCAGGTCCGAGGCCATCTCGGCGAACCCCCGGACCGGGGCGTCGGCGCGGCACGCGCGCGCCATCGCACGGAGCGCCTCCCGGTCGCCGGTCATCTCGGCGAGGGCCGCGGCGAGGGCCTCCACGTCGCCCGGGGCGACGATCCGGCCGTGGACACCGTCCGTCAGCGCGTCCTGGAGGCCGCCCACGCGGCTGACGATCGTCGGTCGCCCCGCTGCCAGGGCTTCCCGCACCGTCAGGCCGAATGCCTCGTGCCAGAGAGCCGGAGCCACGAGGATGTCGATGTCCCCGAGAATGCGGGGCAGGTCCCCGGTCCGGTAGGGGCCGAAGTAGCTGACACGGTCCTCCGGGGTCAGCGCCTGCAGAGCGCGGGTCAGGAAGCCCTGGTCTCCGTGGTAGGGCACGACGTTGCCGTGGATTCGCAGCTCGGCGCGGCCCTGGGGGAGTGCCTGGAATGCCCGGACCAGGATGTCGAGACCCTTCGACGGGATCAGCGTGCCGAGGTAGCCGATCCGGAGCGGGCGATCGGCGGCGGCGAGATCCGGGAGAGGCAGGGCTCGCAGCGCGGCGGTGTCGACCCCGTTCTCGACGATGCGAACGCGCTCCGGTTCGACGCCGAACGGTAGGAACGGAGGCACCGCGCGTGCGGAGGGCGCGACCAGCGCGTCGGGGATGGCGAGCGTCTCCCTCGCGAGCTGGTGCAGGTCGGTGAGGACCGCGTTCCCCTCGTCGCCCGCCGGGATCCACTTCCCGAACGTCGGACGGAGGCAGGCGGCGCATCCTCCAGGCGTGATCTCCTCCGTGACCTTCCCGTCGCGGTTCCACATTTGACCGCGGGGACAGAGCAGCCAGTAGTCGTGGAGGGTCAGTGCGGTCGGGATCCCAGCGTCCCGGAGCACGCCCAGTGCTCCCGTCGACACGCCGGTGAGGTGGTGCACGTGCGCGACGTCGAACGGGTTGTGCACGAGGAAGGTCCGGAGTGCGTCATCCAGCGCCGGGACCGCGTAGAGGGAGCGGAGGCCGTCGAGTCCCTCGTAGCGGTAGACGAACCGCGTCACGCGGTAGGGGGTGTCTGCGGCCGGCTCTGCGAGTGCGGTTCCCTGTTCCGGGCCGGGGCGTCCCGTCTTCGCGTAGACGTGGACCTCGTGTCCGGCCGCGGTCAGCGCGCGCGCGAGTCCATCGACATGCTGCTCGACGCCGCCGACGCTCTCGGGCGGGAGGCCGTGCGTGATCAGCAGGATGCGCATCGGACTCCCTCGACGAGCAGATCGTGCGCGAGACGAATCGATCGCGCGCTGGAACACATCGGCATCGTCGCTAGCATACCGCCCGTCCTGCGCCGGACTTGGGCGGTTCGTGGCAGGGCGAGACTCGACTTCGAGCGGGTCGCTCGCACAGGGCGTGCAGCGGTCCCGCGTGACGTAGACCCGACTGGGAGGGCATGGATGGATCGGATCCGCATCCGCGGTGGTCGCGATCTCGGCGGCGACGTGCGCATCTCTGGCAGCAAGAACTCTTCGCTGCCGATCCTTGCGGCGACGCTCTTGGTCGACGGACCGGTGTTGCTACGCAACGTGCCGGACCTCAAGGACATCGACAACATGTGCCGGATCCTTCGGCACCTCGGCGTCCGCAACTATCGCAACGACGACGGCTCGCTGTTCCTCGAGGTCGAGGACCCGTCCGCGCGCTGTGCTCCCTACGACCTGGTCCGGACGATGCGCGCGTCGTTCGTCGTGCTCGGACCGCTGTGGGCCAAGCGCGGTGAGGCGCGGGTCAGCTATCCCGGCGGCTGCGTGCTGGGACATCGGCCGGTCGACCTCCACGTCAAGGGGCTGCGGGCGATCGGCGCGCAGATCGTCGTCGACGGCGGCTACATCGACATCGGTGGGCCGGTCCGCGGCGGGACGGTGTTCCTGGGCGGGAACTACGGCTCGACGGTGCTGGGCACGGCCAACGTGCTCATGGCCGCCGTCCTCGCCGAAGGGCGGACGATCATCGAGAACGCGGCGATGGAGCCCGAGATCGAGGATCTCTGTCACTTCCTCAACGCGTGCGGGGCCCGGGTCTCGGGAATCGGCGGCCACTGCCTCGTCGTCGAGGGCGTCGAGCGCCTCCACGGCTGCGAGCACGAGATCATTCCGGACCGTATCGAAGCGGCGACCTACATGATCGGCGCGCTGATGACCAACTCGCCGGTGAGGGTCGAGGGCGTCCAGCCGCACCACATGCTGTCCGTGCTCGACCGCCTTCAGGCGGCCGGGGCCCAGCTCGAGGTCGGGCGTGACTTCGTCCGCAACGTGCCGACCGCGGATGGCCGGATCCGAGCGGTCGACGTGACGACGCTGCCCTACCCCGGCTTCCCGACCGACATCCAAGCGCAGTTCATGGCGCTGATGACCCGCGCGGACGGCGTCTCGGTCATCACCGAGAAGGTCTACCCCGAGCGGTTCATGCACGCGAGCGAGCTGGCCCGCCTGGGCGCGAGCATCCGGCGGGAAGGGCCGAGCGCGATCATCCAGGGCACCCCGCACCTGTCGGGGGCCCCCGTGATGGCGTCGGACCTCCGCGCGTCCGCGAGTCTCGTGCTGGCCGGTCTGGTCGCGAATGGCCACACCGATGTGCGCCGCGTCTACCACATCGACCGCGGCTACGAACGGATCGAGGCCAAGCTGCAGCGACTCGGCGCGGACATCGAGCGGATCACCGAAGGCTGATGGCCTGACCGAGCCCGCCCCTCGCCGTCTCTGCCGGCTTGGGCGGGTCCGCGGTCGCCGGGTCGGGGGAGCGGGGCTGGTCCGAGGGTGCTACACTCCCACGCGCTTCCCAAGGAGACCACCGTGCGCACCCTGCTTGCTGTGTTCCTCTTCGCCCTTCCGCTCTGCGCCCAGCAGCAAGCGCGCCGTGTTGTCGTCGTGACGACCGGAGCCGCCACCGGACGACCCGTCGGGCCGACCAAGATCGTTCGCGTGATGCCCGCTCCGTCGCCCGCGCCGGCGGGTGCCTTCGCGGGTTCGAGGAGGCAGCCTGATCCGCGGGGAATGTCTCGTGGCGCCGTGCAGCAGCGTCGAGCCCAGTACTCCGCGTGGCGCGCGCGCTTCCGCCCGACCCATCCGTTCCGCGGCGTGCCGCTCCAGTTCCGCGCCGGATGGCGCTGACGGAGCGCGGCTTCGCTGCTTCGACGCCGCGCGCTTGACGCGGTTGGAGAGGGGATCGAGACTGGCCCGCCCGACGGCGGCTGCGTCCGCCAACGCGAAGGGGCCCGGGCGGCGTCCGGGGCCGCCGCAACGCGCCGCTGCGCGTGATGGCTTCGCGAGACGAGACCCCGACACCACGGTTTCCGCGTAGATGTTCGACTCCCTGACCGGGGCCCTCGACAGGGCCTACCGCTCGATCGTCGGCCAGAAGGTCCTGACCGAGAAGAACGTCGAGGACGGCATCCAGGCCGTGCGCGAGGCGTTGCTCGAGGCGGACGTCCACTTCGGCGTGGCCCGGGACTTCCTCGCACGTGTCAAGGAGCGCGCGCTGGGGCAGGAGGTCCTGAAGGCGGTCGACCCGGGCCAGCAGTTCGTCAAGGTCTTCCACGACGCGCTGACCGAACTGTTGGGAGGCGAGAAGCGTGGTCTCCCGGTCGCCGACCAAGGCCCTGTCGTCCTGATGATGGCGGGCCTCCAGGGGGCCGGGAAGACGACGACCTGCGCCAAGCTCGCGCTGTGGCTCAAGGAGAAGCGGAAGAAGAACCCGCTGCTCGTCGCGGCCGACCTCCAGCGCCCGGCAGCGGTCGAGCAGCTGCAGACGCTCGGTCGCCAGCTCGGCATCGCGGTGCATGCGGAGGGCACGGACCAGAGCCCCCCGCAGGTCTGTCAGCGCGGGGTCGAACTCGCGCGGCGCAACCGGCACGACGTCGTCATCCTCGACACCGCGGGTCGACTCCACATCGACGACGCGTTGATGACCGAGCTGCAGATGGTGCACAGCCTCTGCCAGCCGCACGGGGTCCTGCTCGTCTGCGACTCGATGCTCGGCCAGGACGCGGTCCAGTCGGCCAAGGAGTTCGACAGCCGGCTGCCGATCCACGGGGTGATCCTCACCAAGACGGACGGCGATGCGCGGGGCGGAGCCGCGCTCTCGATCAAGGCCGTCACCGGCAAGCCGATCCTGTTCGTGGGCACCGGCGAGAAGCCGGACGAACTCGAGGAGTTCGACCCGCCGCGCATGGCGGGGCGCATCCTCGGCATGGGCGACGTGGTCAGCCTGGTCGAGAAGGCCCAGGAGGTCATCGACGAGAAGCAGGCCGAGCGCGAAGCCAAGAAGCTGCTCAAGGGTCAGTTCGACTTCGAGGACTTCCTCAAGCAGATGAACATGATCCGCAAGCTGGGCCCGCTGAAGAAGGTGCTCGGCATGCTGCCGGGGATGGGCCAGGCGCTGAAGGAGGTCGACCTCGACGATCGGCGCTTCAAGCGGGTCGAGGCGATGATCCAGTCGATGACGGTCGCCGAGCGGCGCAACCCCGACCTGATCGACATCCAGCGCCGGCGGCGGATCGCGGCGGGTAGCGGCAATCCGCTCCAGGGCGTCCACGACCTCGTCAAACAGTTCAAGACGATGCAGAAGATGATGGCGAAGCTCGGGAAGGGCGGGCTCGGCGACCTGCAGGGACTGATGGGGGGCGGCGGGGCCGGAGGGTTCCCGGGCATGCCCGGCGGCATGGGGTCGATGCCCGGTGGTGGGATGCCGAAACTGCCGGGCGGCGGCGGCCGTCGGGGCGGCGGCAACTCGGCGTTCCAAGACTTCCTGCGCGGCCGCGGCCGCTGACTGTCTCGGGCCAGCTCGTTGCGCAGGTGGCTGCGGACGAGGGGCGGCGGACGAGCGAGCAGGCCTGGGTCCCTGGACGGAACCCGGCGGTCCGCCGGGAGGGCCCGGTCGGCGGGCTGGAGAGAGAGGTCGGGCGTTTCTGGGCCCGTGCGGCGTGGGCTTCTCTTCCGGCCCAGCGAAAGAGATCGGGGCTCCGTGCGGCACGAAGACCCCAAAAATTGCTCCGGAGGGGCGTGGCGCCTCCCGGGGGGCGCCGCTACCATCCCCCTCCCAATTTCGAGACCCAAGCCTCCGCGGACGTCGGAGGCGATCGACGAATTCCGCTCAGGAGCCCACCTTGGCAGTCAAGCTGCGACTCACCCGTTTCGGACGCCTGAACCACCCGACCTACCGGGTCTGTGCGACCGAGGCCAGCTTCAAGCGCGACGGTCGCGTGATCGAGACCCTGGGCTACTACCTGCCGAAGGCCCCGAACGCCCAGGATCAGAGCAGCCTCAACGCGGAGCGCGTCCGCTACTGGCTGTCGGTCGGCGCTCAGCCGTCGGAGACGGTGGCGAGCCTGATCCGCAATGCGGGCATCGAGCTGCCGAAGCGCAAGCCGTGCCGGGTCCGCAAGAACAAGCCGACGCCTTCCGCGTTCCAGCCGCCTCGCCGTCTCGGCAAGGGCCGTCTGGCCAAGCGGAAGTGGCGCGCCAAGCACGGCGGCGAGACCGCCGCGCCGGC
>JBEAPQ010000488.1:0-12261 GCA_041164325.1 Planctomycetota bacterium
CGGAGGCCTCGGCGAACTCGGGCGCAGCGTCGGCCGCGGGGGGCTCGGACGCCACTTCGGTGTCGTCGGTCGGCGTCGCGAGGTCGGCGGCGGCCTCGACATCGGTCTCCTCCTGGCGACGACGGGACGGGGCCTTCCTCCGGGCCTTCTTCCGGCTCGGCTTCGCTTCGTCTGCACCCGCGTCGCTGGACTGTGGCGCCGAGGCGTCCGTCTCGCCCTCCTGGGCGTCCGGCGCCCGGTCGGGCGCCGGTGCCTTGGCGGCAGGCTGGTCGTCGTTCGGATCGAAGATGTCGGCGCCGAAATCGCTCGGGTTCAACGGTAGCTCGGTTCAGATGGGGACGGGCCGCTCGGGCCGGACGACCGGCAGCCAGGCGGGGTTCCTCACCCCGAGCGCGGTCGATCGACGGCGACCGTAGCCCCCGGAGCGATGCCGTTCCAGTGGCGCGGGGCCGCAGGGGTGGGCCGGTCTCGCCTTCTCGCGGCTCGCGAGGATGCTCTGCCCGCCGGGCTCTTCGGGAATCTCAGTAGGGCAGCAGGCGCAGCGCCCGCGTCGCGATCTCGGGCGAGGTCCGTTGCCACGTCTCCCAGCGCGCGAAGAACTCTTCGAGGGCAGAGCGTTCCTGGCCCGTGAGGCTGGCGTCCTGGAGCGCGCGCCGCGCGCGCGTCAGCGGCTCTTCGGCGGGGTTCCCGTCCACGGTCAGGCGCTCCCGGAGCACCTCCGCCTGCTCGAGGCGCCCCTCGGCGAGCAGGCGCAGCAGTCGGACCCTCCAGGCCCGCATGCGGTCGACTTCGTTCGAACGGAGCAGCCCCCGGCTCGCGCGCAGCCGGTCCTCGAGTTGGCGGGCCCGCTCCGCGTCGCCCTCGGTCCGGGCGGCGCTGAGCTCGCGCTCCAGGCGGGCCCGTTCGGCATCGCGATCGGCCGCGAGGCGGCGGACCAGGAGCCATACGACCGAGCGCGACACGACGCGCGTGCTCCGGAGGTCGGCATCGATCTGCTCCCGGGCCGCGCGCAGGGCAGCGGTGCGCTCGGGCGTCCGCGGCATGCCGAGAGCCTGCGCCAGCTCCTCGCGGTGGAGCTCGAGCGCGGTCCGGCTCGCGCCGGTCTCGCTGCCGAGCAGTTCCTGCAGTTGGTTCTCGTGCGCGTCCAACCGGTCCCCGTCGCCGAGCACGCGGTCGATCTCGAGGAGCCTTGCGGCTGCGACCGCGCGGCTCTCGGTGGTCTCCGACGCATCGCGCAGGGCGCGCTCGTAGAGCTCGACCTGGCGACGCACGCTCGGAGCGTGCCGCATGTGCTCGACGAGCCACGCGGCGCTGAGCGAGGTCTCGCTCCGGCGTGTCGGTCCCTGGCCCGGGGCGGTGCCGGCGAGGGCCACGCCCACGAAGGAGGCGAGCGCACATCGAGCCAGGCTTCGGTGGGGGAAGGGCATCATTCGACGGGCTCCGAATCGAAGCGGTAGCCGAGGCCGTGCACCGTGATCACGTGGCGCGGCGCATCGATGTCTTCCTCGATCTTCTTCCGGAGTCGCGCGACGTGGTTGTCGACGGTTCGGGTCGCCGGCACGTGCACGTAGCCCCAGACCTTCTCCAGCAGGTCGCGGCGGGTGACCACCTCGCCGCGGTGGTCGATCAACATCTTCAGGATGTCGGCCTCGAACTTGGACAGCTGGTGTTCGACGCCGTCTCGCGTCGCCGTGAAGCGGCGGAAGTCGACGGTCAGGCCCGGGAACTCCCAGAGGTCCCGGTCGGACTTCTCGGGCGGTCGCCCCATGCGGCGGAGCACGGCGCGGATGCGTGCGGTCAGCTCCTCGAGGACGAACGGTTTGGTGACGTAGTCGTCGGCGCCGAGGTCGAGCCCGCGGATCTTGTCCCGGTCCGCGTCCTTGGCCGTCACGATGATGACCGGCAGGTCGGACTTGGACTTCCGCAGCTCGTGGAGGACGTCACTGCCCGACATGCCGGGGAGCATCAGGTCGAGCAGCACGAGTCCGAAGTCACCCTCCTGCGCGGCGCGGAGGCCGGCGGGCCCGTCGGCGGCGACCGAGACTTCGAAACCGTCCAGTTCGAGGTTGTGGCGGAGCCCTTCGCGGAGGTCGGGCTCGTCTTCGACGACCAGGATCTTCGTGCTCATCGTGTCAGCGGGTTCAGCGGAGTGTGCGCATGGCGGGGACGCGCGCGGCGTGCGGTTCGTCGGGGACGTCCTCGACCGCGCTCAGGGACACACGGGGGAGCGTCAGACGGAGGACGGTGCCGCCGCCTTCCCGGGGCTCCGCCTCGGCGTCGCCCCCGTGCGCCCGCGCGAAGTGACGGACCAGCGACAGGCCGAGCCCGGAACCCCGTGCCTCGCCGGCGTTCGAGCCGCGGATGAAGCTCTCGAAGACGCGCTCCCTCTCGCTCTCGGGGATGCCGATCCCGCGGTCCGCGACCTCGAGAACCAGACGTTCGTCTTCGCTCCGGGCCCGCAGCTCGATGGTGGGGGCGGTCGCGTCGGGTGACGTGTACTTCGTTGCGTTCTCGAGGAGGTCCAGGACAGCACTCTCGAAGGCGCCTGGGTCGACCCGCGTCTCGAGACCCTCGTCCGGGAGGTCGACGGAGAACCGGATGTTCCGGGCCTCGGCGTGGGGGCGGAACGCTTCGCCGAGCATCTCCAGGTTGTCGCGGACGTCACAGGCGCGCGCGTTGTAGGTGAGCGTGCCGGCCTCCTTCCGGGAGAAGTCGAGCACGCGCTCGACCATCCGCGTCAGCACGTCGGCTTCCCGCAGCACGATTCCGGCGAAGCGTGAGGCTTCCTCCGGAGTCCGCGCGCGGCCTCGGCCGATCGTCTCGGCGTACATCCGGATCAGCGCGAGCGGGGTCTTCAGGTCGTGGGTCACCCGCGAGACGAGCGCGATCTTCAGGGCCGCGACTTCGGACTCCCGCGCGACCGAGCGGAGCAGCAGCAGCGCGCCGCCGCCCGCGGTCGCGCACAGCAGGATGAACAGCAGCGTGCGGTTGCGGAGCGAGCGTCGCCGCTCCGCGACCAGGGCCGTCGGGTCGAGCGGTGCGGCGAACAGCCGGAGACCGGTCGACGTCGTGACCTCTGCCCGTGCCTCGCTCGCCGACAGCTCGACGGCGAGTGGGGGAACGATCGGGGCCCCTTCCGAGTCCGAAACGCCCAGGGCGAACGGCCCGGACCCGGCCGCCAGCCGCTCGGCGAGGGCCTCGGCCAGCAGCTGGTCGAGGTCGAACCGCACGCCGATCCACGCCGCGCCGTCGAACTCGTCGATCGAACCCTGCCGTTCGGTCTCGCGGGCCGGCCGGATCGCGAGCAGCTGCGCTCCGCCGGGGCCCGCGTGGACCCAGCGGATCGCGCTGCCGTCCCGCGGCGCACGTTCCAGGCGGCGGCGGACCGATTCGCGGAGGAAGGCCCCGTACTCGTCGGCGAAGGTCCTTCCGGTCCTGCGCAGCGCATCGTCTTCACGCGTGCGGGCGAGGACCGCACGAGCGCCCGGTTCGTCGGCAACGATCTCGTCGACCGCGTCGAGCACGGCCTGGAGCATCGGCTCCGACACGCTGTCGTGGCCGCCATCGGCGATCTCGGCGGCGAGATCCAACGCGCGGCTCGCGCCGCGGCCGCGGATCACGTCGAGCTCGGCCAGCCCGAGTTCGCTCCACAGCCCGACGGTCGAGCGGCTCGCATCGCGGTCGGAGGGGCGAGTCGTCGGGCCGAACGCCTCGACGAGCGCGATCAGGTACTGCTCCTCGGCGCCGTCCAGATCGCCCGTCTTGCGGAGCAGCCCGGCCAGCATGAAGTGGGCGCGCAGCGCCACGTTCTCGCGCGACACGAAGCGGGTGCCGTCGTCGTTCAGGCGGCCGACGACCTCGAGCAGCGCCTCGCGGGCCCCCTCCTCGTCGCCGAGCAGTTCGAGGACCTCGGCGCGGCGGATCGAGGACAGAGCGCTCGGTCGCTGGAAGGGCAGCGTCTCGATCTCGCGCGGTGCGCTGCGGGGGAACAGCAGGCCGCCGTCGCTGTCGAGCACCATCAGCCCGAGCACCGCGGGCTCCCGGGCGCGCAGGCTGCGGGATGCCGCCGCCGCGCGCACGTCGTCCAGGGCAGGAATGGCATCGAGCAGCCGGTCGGCGCGCGACATCGCGTCCTCGACTTCACGCTCGACCTCACGGACGTAGTCGGCGGCCTGGGCGGCGAGGGCCCGTTCGGCTCGCTCGGTCTGGTGTCCGAGCTCCGAACTGCCGACGACGGCCATGACTGCCAGCGGAACGGCGAGCGCCGCGAACGCGAGGAGTCTCTGCGATCCTTGCTTCATCAGGGAGGTGCGCGCCGACGTGGACCCGGTGCACGAGGTCGGTGTCGGGCTGGGGATTCTACGCAGGAACTCCGCAGCGCGGAGCGTTGCAACCCGGGCGACGAAACCGTCCGATGGCGCACCATGTCGGTCCCACGCGCTCTGGCCGAGCCTGGACTCTCGCGGCGGCGGCTGCGCGCGGTCCGTCTCCCGGCTGCGGGCGGCACCTGGAAGATCGTCGCTCCGGACGTCCGGAAGGAAGATCACGGCACCCGGCCCTACTGGGCGCAGGTCTGGCCGGCTTCGGTCGCGCTGTTCCGCAGCCTCCTCCGCGGGCCCCGGTTGGAGGGGCGCCACGCGCTGGACCTGGGCTGCGGTCTCGGCCTCGCCGGCCTCGGTGCGGGTCTGCGCGGTGCGCGCGTCACGTTCTGCGACCGCGAGCCGGAAGCGCTGGGCTTCGCGGCGTTCAACGCGCGGGAGCTCGGCGTCCTCGAACACGCCCACTGCGTCTTCGACTGGGAGCGCGACGTGATCCCCGCCGACGTCGACCTGCTGCTGCTGGCGGACGTGGCCTACGAGTACCGCAACGTCCAGGTGCTGCGTCGGATCGCGGACGGCGTGCTCGACCGGGGAGGAGAGGTCCGCCTCGCGGATCCGGACCGGCCGACCGCGTCGGACCTGGTCGCGGCCCTCGTGGCCCGGGGCGCACACGTCGAGCGCGTGTCGGCGGAGAGCCCGGATGACGCGAGCCGTCAGGCGATCCGGCTCGTGGCGGTGCGCGGCCCGGGAGGGAGCTGCCCTTGATCGCCGTTTCGCTGCGGGACGTCACGATCCGCTACGGGGACTTCGTCGCCGTGGAGAACGTGTCGGCCGACTTCCCGGCAGGAGCCGTCGGGCTGCTCGGACGGAATGGAGCCGGCAAGACCTCGATCCTGAAGGCCCTGTTGGGACTGGTGCGACCGTCCGCGGGCACGCTCGAGATCACGGGTGTGCCGACGGGCGCGCGGGCTGTCGATCTCCGTCGGCACGTGGGCTACATGCCGGAGAAGGACTGTTTCGTGCCCGGGCTGAACGGCTTCGAGACGGTGCGGCTCGCTGCGGAACTCTCGGGTCTGCCCGGACGGGAGGCGTCGCGCCGCGCGCACGAGGTGCTCTGGCTCTGTGATCTCGGCGAGCAGCGCTACCGCGAGGTCAGCGGCTACTCGGCCGGGATGCGCCAGAAGGTCAAGCTCGCGACGGCCCTCGTGCACGACCCGCAGACCCTGTTCCTCGATGAGCCGACGAACGGCCTCGATCCCGACGGTCGCCGCGAGATGCTCGAGCTCGTCGAGGGGCTCGCGTCGAGCCTGGGCAAGTCGGTGGTGCTGTCGTCGCACATCCTGCCCGACGTCGAGCGCGTCTGCCGCGACGTCGTCGTCATCGACCGCGGCCGGGTCGTCGCGGCGGGGCCGGTCGCCGAGCTGACCCGCGCGGCGATCCGCGTGCTCGACCTCGAGACGGGGCCGATCGACGGGTTGGAGGAAGCGCTCCGTGGGATCGGGGCACTCGACGTGACGCCCCATCCGCGCGGTGGATTCGCGGTGACGATCCCGGAGTCGGTGCCGACGCGCGAGGTGTTCCGGGCCGTGGCCGGCGCGGGCGGTGAAGTCCGCAGGCTGGTCGAGCGGCGCCGGACCCTGGCCGAGGTGTTCCTCGGCGCAGTCCGCGCCGAAGGAGCGAGCGTCGCAGCGGAGGGCGGAGCGGAATGACGATCTTCGGTTCGGGCTACCAGGCACTGACCTACGAGCCGACGTCCTGGCTCCGTCGCGTCTGGGCGCTCGCGTGGCTCGAGATGCGGAGCCTGTTCCGCACGCGATGGGGGACGATCCTGTTCCTCGTCTGTCAGATCCCGCTGATCCGCGGCCTGTTCCTCCTGACGATCTGGGCCGGTTTCTGGAGCCTCGGAGGTGGTGGCGGGCTCGGACGGATGTCTCCCGAGTTCTCGCCCGAGCACCCCGCGTTCTACCTGGCGCCCGCGATGTCCGAGTCGGGCTTCGTGTTCGTGCTGCTGCTGACGACGCTCGTCAGCGCGCGGTCGATTGCCAAGGATCGCGCGGCCCGCGGCCTCGAGATCCTGTGGACCCGCGGGATCGGGCCGGGCGGCTACTTCTTCGGGAAGTGGCTCGGTTCGTTCGCGCTGGTCGGCATCGGGACGGTGATCGGACCGCTGGCCATGTGGTGTTTCGCGCAGTCGGCGTCCCCGGACGAGAGCTTCGCCGCGGCGTCGATGGAGTGGCTGCCGCGCACGATGCTGGCGACCCTGTTCTTCACCGCCGCGCTGACCGGCCTGGCGACGGCGCTGTCCTCGATGGCGCGCTCGCCGAACCTCGCGTCGATCCTCTGGGTCGTGGTCGTCGTCGGGGCCTCGGCGGTCGCGCGGGTGTTCTCGCGGATCTTCCGCGGCGAGTCCTGGGTGCGGGCGCTGTCGCCGTGGGATGCAGCCAAGCGGACGGCGGAGGAGATCGCGGGCGTCACGCCGCGGATCGAGTTCGAGCCGTCGGTCGCGATCGGTGCGGTCCTGGTCTACGGCGCGATCGTCGTCGCGTTCGCGCAGCGCCGGCTGCGCACCGAGGAGGCGGTCGGATGATCGAGTTCCGCGGTGTCAGCAAGTGGTACGGGCAGGTCGCCGCGCTGACCGACGTGTCGGTGAAGATCGACGGGGGGATCGTCGGCCTCGTGGGCCGCAACGGCGCCGGGAAGTCGACGATGATGAACCTCCTCGCCGGGCTGCTCCGTCCGAGCCGAGGCGAGGTCCTCGTCGATGGGGTCGAGCCCTGGCGCGCGGACACGCGCCGCCGGATCGGCTTCTGCCCGGACGTCGACAGCTTCTACGAAGACCTCTCCGGCCATGCGTTCGTGGCATGGCTCCTGCGTCTCCACGGCCTGCGCGCGCGCGAAGCCAGGGAGCTGGCGGCGCATGCGATGGACCGCGTCGGGCTCACGGACGCGATGCACCGGACGATCCGCGGCTACAGCAAAGGCATGCGGCAGCGCGTGAAGTTGGCCCAGGCGCTCGCGCGAGACCCGTCCACGCTCCTGCTGGACGAGCCGATGACCGGCTTGGACCCGATCGCCCGCCATGACATCACCGCGCTCGTGGTCTCGCTGCACGAAGCGGGGGTCACGGTGCTGGTGAGCAGCCATGTGCTCCAGGAACTCGAGGAGATCGCCGTGCGAGTCCTCCTCGTGCACCAGGGGCGCCTCCTCGCCGACGGCTCGGTCCACGAGCTCCGGCGACTGCTCGAGGATCGGCCCTACCGGCTACTGATCCACTCGCCGCGTCCTCGCGATGTCGCCGCACGGCTGACGGCGGTCGCCGTGGTTCGCGGCCTGACACTCGATCAGGAGGCGGTCGAGGTCGAAACGGACGGCGGTGGCGACCTGTTCGCGACGCTGACCGAGCTCGGGGCCGAGGGGCTGATCGAGGAGGTCCGACCGCTGGACGACGACCTGGAAGCGGTCTTCGCCTACCTGGTGGACGACGGGCTGTTGAGCCGCTGGCGCCGCGAGCGGGACCGGGAGGCGCGCGCATGATGGTGGCGATCCGCACGCGTCAGACGCTCGAAGCGTGCCGGCAGGCCCTGTGCCTGCTGCGTTCGCACCGACTGCTCTGGCTCATCCTCGCCGGGGCGGCGCTCGTGATCGGCATCAGCGTGTTCGTGCCCGACAAGGTCGCGCGCCGTCTGACCGGGGATGACCTGTTCGGGCTGCCCGCCTACCTGCTGGTGTTCCAGTTCGGGCTGCCGACGATCCTCAGCTACTTCGGGTTGTGGGCGGTCCACGACGAGATCTCCGATCGTTCGGTGGTCCACGTGTTCGCGCAGCCCGTCCCGCGGCCGTGTCTGCTGGTCGGCAAGTGGCTCGCGGTGACCCTGGTGGGGGCGCTGGCCGGGGCTGCGATCTGCGCGGCCTACTGGCTCGCGCTCGCGCTGCCGGATCGCCCGTGGCGCCGTGGGCTCGCGCCGGACCCGGACGTCCTGGCTGCGTTCGTCCAGGGTGCCGCGCTCGCGGCGCCCGGCTACGCCGCGGTGGGTGCGTTCTGCGGCGCGACGTTCCGGCGGCCCCTCATCGCGGCGATCCTGTTCGTCGTCGGCTGGGAAGTGGCAGTGTCCAACGTGCCGCCCCGCGCCGGGGTCCGCGACCTGACGATTGCCGACCCCGTCCGGCGGTTCCTCGTGGAGCGGATCGGCGAGCCGACCGGAGAGCTCGGGGAGCTGCTGCAGGCGTCGATGGCCGGCCAGGGCGCCGGGGAACTGCGCGAGCCGTTCGCCGCCGTCGCGTGGTTCACGGCTGTCGTCCTGCTCGCCGCCACGGTGATCTACTCCCGGCGTGAGTACGATGCCCGATCGCGGGACTGAATCCGTCGACGCGGCGCCCGTGGCCGGCTTCTCGACGCGATCGGTCGCCCGCTCGGCCCCGGAGCGACTCCGCGAACAGATCGGCTGGTTCAACCGGATGCGCGGCGCCGCGTCCATCGCGAGCTACGGCCTCTGCCTCGCGAGCCATGCTGCGGGATGGGTCGCGGATGTCGTGCCGCTCTACGCGCTCAGTGGCCTCGCGTTCGTCGTCAACTGCTCGTTCCTGCGATGGGCGCGCGAGCATCCGGACGTCGGCGAAGAGCCGCTCCGTCGGCACGTCGACCTGCAGATCGGCGTGGACCTCGCGATCCTGACGGGACTCCTCCACTTCAGCGGAGGCGTCGCGAATCCGCTCGTCCTGCTGTTCCTGTTCCACACGTTCATCGCAGCCTTCCTGCTTTCGGTCCGGGCCGCAGCGCTGACCGCGTCGGTGTCGTTCGCCCTCGTCGTCCTCCTCGGGTTCGGCGAGCGCGCGGGCTGGGTCGCGCACCATCCGCTGGGAGTCGGGTTGTTCGACGTGCGGGCCGTGTCGATCGGCGGGCTCATCAGCTGGATCGTCTGCCTCGGGCTGATCCTCGCGCTGTCGATCTACTTCGTGTCGCGGTTGGTCCGGCAGCTCGAACGCCGGGACGAGGCCCTGGCCGGGCTGCGGCAGCAGCTGGTGCTCAGCGAGAAGTTGGCTTCGATCGGCACCCTCGCCGCGGGCGTGAGTCACGAGATCAACAATCCGGTCGGCGTCATCCGGACGAAGGCCAAGGTGCTCCGCTACCGCATCGCCGACGGAGACCCGAGCGACGTGCTCCTCGCCGAGGTCGACACGATCGAGCGGCACACGAAGCGGATCGCAACGATCACCGACGGCCTCCTCGCGTTCTCGCGCGAGACCCCGTTCGAACTCCAGCCGACCGATCTGGATGCACTCGTCGACGAGGCGTGCGCGCTCGTCCGGGTTCCCTACCAGACGGCCGAGATCGGGCTGGAGGCGCGGCTGTCCCGCGCGGTGCCACCCGTCTCGGGGTCGGCGAACCACTTGCTCCAGGTGTTGATCAACATCCTGCTCAATGCCAAGGATGCGTCCTCGCCGGGCAGCGTGGTCGAGTTGGAGACCGGGCTACGCGACGGGGAGCCCTTCGTCCGGATCGCAGATCACGGCTCTGGCATCCCGGCGGAGATCCTCGGGAAGATCTTCGACCCGTTCTTCACGACCAAGGACGTGGATCGCGGCACCGGGCTCGGCCTCGCGCTCAGTCATGGCATCGTCGAGCGCCACGGCGGGCGGATCGAGGTCGAGAGCACGGTCGGGGTGGGCACGGTGTTCGCGGTCGTCCTGCGAGCCGCCGAGGACGCGCTCCCCAACACTTAGGCACCTCTGCTTCCGGCCCCCCAAAATCTGGTGGGTCGGTGTTAGAAGTCGCTGGACGCTCCCTGGTCGTTCCGATAGCAAGGACCGCTCAGCGCGGGGCGGTCGCTTCATCCGGGGGACCAACCGCGCTCCGGTTCGGGGGTCAGCCCGGATCGGACCGCTTCTCTCTCGCCGACTGGACCCAGGCACACAAGGTCGGCGGCGGCGCATGCGCCGCCCACGAGAACCTGGGACTCGCCGCCGCGCCGGTCCAAGACGGGCGCGGCGGGGTCTTGTACGGTCCAACCGCCCCGGTCCGCCGGTAACGCCATCGGGGCCGCCCCGGTGCAGGAGCGACCCCGATGGAGGGGCGCCGCGACGCCCGTTGCCGTCCGCCCAGAGCCTCCGACGGGACACCCCGAGGGGATTCCGTCAGTCGCCCTGCGCGGAGGCAGGTCGAGGATCAGAGCTTTACGTCAACGATCTGGTCGACGTTGAAGTCGAAGCTGATCTCCTCGTCCACGTTGATGAGCCGTCCGGTGCCCTTGAACTCGTTGAAGATGATCGCTCCCGAGAGCGAGCTGCCGTCGTGCAGGCTGAGGGTCACCCAGTCCGCCTGGCGGGCGTTCATCAAGAGGTCGTAGATCCGGTCACGAGAGGGCTTCAGCGTCTTCCGCTCCGCCATTTGGCCTGTCTCCGGGGGAGTTGAGGGGTGTTGGCCTGAAGGCAGGTGCCGAACCTGGAAAGACCGATGCCAACGAGACTTCGCCTCGATGGATCGCGTCCAGGAGCAGCGCCGACCACGATTCCAGAAGCGGGGCATCGTGCCAGAGGTGATCAGCCCCGGCAACCCCCCTGAAACCGCCGCGCATCTTCGTGGTCTCCCGGACGCGGACGGCCGTATCAGGCGTGTCCGCCGGGACTTGGACGATGTGGACCAGGCCGACGTGGACCGAGCCGACCGCGTTCGAGTCGTCGTTCAGGATGCCGACGCACCGTGGGGGTGGGAGGTTCCGGACATCGATGTCCAGAAACAGCTCCTCGCCCAGTTCGCGGGAGGCCGCCCGCCCGAGGATCCCGGGTGCCAGCTGGTCGATCGGCTCGACGTGTCCGCCGATTCCGATCGAGATCTTCCCGTGGAGCCGGGCTTCGCCCTGACCGGACAGGCGCTGGACGCAGAACACTTCCCGCTCGCCTCGGCAGACGACGCAGTAGGGGATCGGCTGCTTCCACGCCGGAGTCTCCTCGGCGATCGGGCGCGGCTCGAAGCGAGCTGCGGCCTCGAAGGCTGCCGCCCAATCCTGGGCAGCGACCGGGTCCAGCCGGGTGAATCCCTGGGGCCAGTTGCCGCCGAAGAATGCGGCCCGGTCGACGACCAGGACGCGCTCGACCTCGTCGCGTCCGCTCACGAGCCGGCGTCGGGGCGGTCGGATCCCGCGTTGTCGTCGTTGCCCTTGGGGAGCAGCGCCTTCAGGCCGGCGAGAGACCGGAGTTCGCCCTTGTGACCGCGCTGCGTCTCCTGGACGCGGTCGCTCTCGACGGTGATGACGCGCGGCGCGCCACCGCTCCGTCCACCCCGTCCCGGGCCGCCCCGGCCCGGACCGCTGCGGCCGCCGCCGCCGCGACGGTCGTCGTCGCGCCGCGGCGCGTCGCCCTCGCCGCCGCCCTGCGGCCGCGGAGGCTTGGGGCCGCCGCGGCGGTCGCCACGACGTCCTTCGGGTGCGCGCGCGGCGCGGGTCTGCACCTCGGGTGCCTCCCGTCGACCGCGTCCGCCGCTCCGGTTTCCGCGTCCTCCCATGCGCTCACCGAGCGTCGCCGGACGCCCTTCGGCGACGTGACGCGGCTTGTGCATCGACAGGCCGATCTTGCGGCTCGCCTCGTCGAGGTGGACGACGAACACCTGGATGACTTCGCCGACCCGCAGGATGCGCGCCGGGTCCCGGAGACGGGAGCCGGGGATCTGCGAGATGTGCACGAGGCCGTCCTGTCCGACGCCGAGGTCGATGAACGCCCCGAAGTCGGCCATGTTCGTGATCCTGCCCTCGAGCTGCTGGTCGAGCCTGAGGTCGGCGAACGTCTGGACACCCGGGTTGCGGACCGGCTCCAGGCGCCCGCGCGGATCGCCGGCACCGCGGCGGAGCGCATCGAACGTGTCCCGGACGCGCAGGAAGCCGAACTCCTCGTCGCGGACGTCGTCGATCCGGACGCCGCGCAGATCCGAGCCGACGACCGCGCTCGGCTC
>JBEAPQ010000489.1:0-2929 GCA_041164325.1 Planctomycetota bacterium
GCGTCGACCGCGACACCGACCCACGCATCATGGAGGCATCCGGCGACCGCGAGCGTCGCCGGACACCCGCGGGCCCGCCACGCGAGGGCCGCGATCACACCCTCGCGGACGTGGACATCGACCGCGAGCTCGTCCCCGCAGATCGGGTGCTCGGCGCGGCCCGAGAGGGCGTCTTCGAGCCGGCCCGCGCCCGTGGCCCGCTCGGCGGCGTGCCGGAGTTCGGGACTCACCACGGCAGCGCGTCTCAACGCGACGCTTCGATCGCCGACGGGTGCGCCGGGCCCGAAGAGGGCGGCGCCGCGTCCCAGACGAAGAACTCGTTCTGCAGCCAGACGCAGCCCGACAGCGGGATGCACGCCAGCGACAGCACGGCGAGTCGCTTCCACTTCTTGATCACGCCTCGATCTCCGCTCGGTAGAGGTCCGCGTAGGTTTCCCGCCTGCGACAGACGGTGACGTCCTTCCCGTCGACCAGCACCTCGGCAGGTCGAGGTCGGCTGTTGTAGTTGGACGCCATCGACGCACCGTAGGCGCCTGCGGCGAGCACCGCCAGCAGGTCCCCTTCCTCCATCGGCGGCAGCGCGATCGAACGTGCGAGGAAGTCCCCGCTCTCGCAGACCGGTCCGACCACGTCGACCGGCTGCGGCCCGGACGGACGCCCGGGCTCCACCACGGCGGCCACCGGATGGTGTGCTCCGTAGAGTGCGGGGCGGATCAGGTCGTTCATCGCGGCGTCGCAGACGAGGAAGCCCTTGTCCCCCCCGTCCTTCCGCGCGAGCACGCGCGTCACGAGCACGCCCGCGTCCCCGACCAGGAAGCGCCCCGGCTCGGTCGTCGGCCGCCACCCGCGCGCGCGGATCCGATCGACGACGGCCGCCGCCACGGCCCCCACGTCACAGGCGGTGCCGCCCGCGCCGTAGGCGATTCCGAAGCCCCCCCCGACGTCGAAGTACTCGACGCCCTCGGCACGGACCGCCGCAGCGTCGACGAACTCCTCGACCCGATCGAGCGCGTGCGCGTAGGGCGCCGGGTCCTTGAGCTGGGAGCCCAGGTGCACGTGGTAGCCGCGGAGACGGAGCGCCGAGGAGGCCGCGATCCGCTCGACGAGGCGCCCCGCCGTCGCGAGGTCGAGCCCGAACTTGTCCTGCTTGCGACCCGTCGAGATGTAGGCGTGCGTGTCGACATCGACGTCCGGGTTCAGCCGCAGCGCGACCGGTGCCCGGACGCCGCGCGCGCGCGCCAGATCGTCGAGGACCTCGATCTCGACCGCCGACTCGACGTGGAACGCGAGGATGCCCGCACGCAGCGCCTCATCCATCTCGGCGCGCGTCTTGCCGACCCCCGCGAAGACCACCTCCGACGTGTCGAATCCAGCCGCCTGGACACGGGCGAGTTCGCCGCCCGAGACCACATCGAAGCTCGCACCGCGCTCCCCGAAGACCCGCAGCACCGACAGATTCGGGTTCGCCTTGACCGCGTAGCAGATCCGCGCGTCGGCGCCGAACGCCGCGCGGACGACGTCGAAACGCTCCTCCATCGAGGCGCGCGAATACACGTAGAGCGGGGTTCCGAACCGCTCGGCCAGCTCGGCGATCGCCACGTCCTCGCAGCGCATCGCGCCGTCGACGAGGTGGAACTGATCCGTGCCGCTCCCGGGAAAGGTCTGCCTTGGGGTCACGGCGCGGGATCTTGGCCCGCTCGACGGCCGCGCGCCAGCGCCGACCTGCGGCACAGCGCCGCGCGCCCTAGGGCTGCAGCGACGCGAGGCGCACCTTCAGGCGCGACAGCACGCGGAGGTGGATCTGACAGATCCGGCCTGCCGACAGCTGCAGCCGGTCGGCGACCTCCTTGCCCGACAGACCTTCGAGGTAGTGCATCCGCAGCACGTTCCACTCGATCGGCTGCAGGCTCGCCTCGATCTTCGAGAGCAGGTCCTGGCGGTTCAGCGCTTCGAGCGGCGACTCCAGGTCCTCGTCGGCGAGCGCCTCGAACGGGTCGACCTGGTCCCCGGCACGGTCGGTGATCTCCCGCGTCGGCAGCTCGCGGACGCGCGTGTAGGTCAGCCGCAGGCGGCTCTCGGTGATCCCGAGTTCGTTGGCGAGCTCCGCGTCGCTCGGCGCCCGGCCGAGTCGGTCCTGGAGGCGGACGGCCGCCGCGTCGAGCTCGCGCGCCCGCTGCCGATAGAGGCGCGGCAGGAAGTCCATGTTGCGCAGCTCGTCGAGCATCGCGCCGCGCACGCGGGGACGCATGAACGGCCGGAACGGTGCGCCGACCTCGGACCGGAACTTGTCGATCGCCTGCACGAGACCCCACAGACCCGCGTGGGTCAGGTCATCGAGGTCGACGGAGCGCGGCAGCCGCATCGCGAGGCTCCGTGCCATCGCCTCGACTTCGGGGCGGTGGCGCTCGATCAGCTGGTTGCGGAGCGTCGAGTCGGGCCGACGGTGGTAGCGCGCCAGCAGATCCTCGGTGGATGGCTCCCGCGCAGCACCGGCCGACGCACGACGCCCACCCACTCCATCCGATGCATCTGCGTGCGCGGCACCCGCAGGCGACGCTTCCGGCGGATCCTCTGCCGCGTGCAACGCGACCAGCGCGTCCTCGGCGCTGCCGACGACGCCGCGCATCGGTGCCGCCGCCGCAGAATGCGCGCGACGTCCACGCGACGACCCAGGCGCTGCCCTTCGGCTTCCGCTCGCGGTCTTCATCGATGTCCGCCCGTCTCGATGCAGAACTCCCGTCGACAACGCCTCGGGAACGCACCCGCGCGACGCACGTCGAGAGAGGTCACTCGCTCGAACGACTCGGCACGACGGAGCAAGCAGATGCAGCGTGGCGAGAGAGCGCGAGCGAGAAGACGCGGCGAGTGTAGTTCGCAGAGCTCGCTGCACGCAACGCAGCGTCTCGCGACCCGCGACGAAAAAAGTGCA
>JBEAPQ010000490.1:0-2596 GCA_041164325.1 Planctomycetota bacterium
GGTCGTGTCCGGGAAGACGGGCACCTTCCTGGTCTTCCAGCGCGGGTGACGGTTCAGGGCCGCTCGACGGATTCCCTCACGAGCCAAGACGCACCGGCGTGGGCGAAGTCCGCCGAGAGGCTGCGAAGTGCTTGCTTGGCGGCCGCGGGAGAGCCCGTGACTCCATCGAGTCACACGCTCTCCCACACGGTCAGCGCCGGCGCGCGCGCTCTTCGGCGGGCCGAGGCGCCGGCAGCTCCGGGGCGACGAAGACCCGGGTGTCGGGCAGCTCCTTCTGGAGCCGCGCGATGCCCTTCTCGGACAAGCCGGATTGCCAAACATGCAGCCGCTCGAGCTGCTCGAGGCGGGCCAGCTCCGGAATCGCGTCGTCGGTCAACTCGAGGCAGCCGAACAGGTTCAGCGTGTCGAGGTGCTCCAGCGTCCGCAGCCTCCCGAGCGCGGTGCCGCGCACGGCGGTCTCGCGGAGATCGACGCGGACGAGCCGCGTCATCCGCGCGAGCTCGGCAAAGAGATCGGCTTCGTCGAACGTGGTGCGCGCCAGATCGAGCTCGGCCAAGTGGGCCCGCACGGCTGCAAGGGCCGCGATCGCAGAGCGCTCGATCTGCGTCGCGCCCGAGGGGAAACCGACCCGCAGGAGCCGCGCGTCTCCGGTTCCCAGGATCGGGGTGACCCGGGCACCCAGCTTCTGCAGCCGCTCGAGCTGTGCCTGTGGAGGCTGTCCCAGTCCTTCGGCGAGTTCTCGGTAGGCCTGGACCCTGGGCGGCACCGGGAGACTCGTCGGCGATGGGGGAGGCGCGACGACTTCCGGCAGCACGTCGCTCGCTCCCTGCCACGCGCCGAACTCGGCGCCCGACGCGATCCATCGCTCCAGGATCGCGACTTCACGGGCGTTCATGCCCTCACCCTTCGAAGGCATGTAGTCGGGATCGTCGGGCGACAGGATCACCCGCTGGTAGATCTCGCTGTCGGCGAGCGAGCCAGGCTCGAGCACCGCGCCGCCATCCCCTCCACGCAGGAAGTGCCCGCGACCGTCGAGCCGAAGCCCACCCTTCGGTGCCTGGGTCCGACCTGCCGTGTCGGTCTTCGGCGCTTCGTGACAGCGGAGGCACCGGCGCTGCAGGATCGGCAGCACGTCCCGCTCGAACTGCGGCGGCTGCGCCTCCTGCGCACCGACCGAACCCGCAGCCAAGGCCAGCCATGCAGCGAACGCCGCGGCTCGTCTCAAGCGAACAGCTCCGCGATGGGACGCCCCTTGTCGGCGACCTGGAACGGTCGGCCCGTCGGCGACTGGTGGACGCGCTCGACGTCGAGACCGAGCGCATGCGCGATCGTCGCGTTGAAGTCGGGCACGGTCACCTTGCCCTCGATGACTTCCTCGCCGCGTTCATCGGTCCGCCCGTAGCGCTGCCCACCACGGATGCCGCCGCCCGCGAGCAGGCACGAGAACGCCCGTGGGTGGTGGTTCCTGCCGTTGCGCCCGGCCACGATCTCGGGGGTGCGCCCGAACTCCGTGGCGAGCACCACGAGCGTGTCCTCGAGCATCCCACGCGCTTCCAGATCGAGCAGCAAGGTCGAAAGCGTGCGGTCGAGAGTCGGGAGCTTCTCGTCCATCGCATCGAAGTTCTCGACGTGGGTGTCCCAGCCGCCGTCGGTCACCTCGATGAAGCGGACGCCGCGTTCGCAGAGCCGGCGCGCGAGAAGGACGCCCTGGCCGAACCGATCGTTGCCGTACGCCTCGCGGATCGATGCGGGCTCATCGCCGAGGTCGAACGCCGTCAGATCGTCGGAGCGCATCAGCTCGACGGCCTGGTCGTAGGCCTCTGCGTACGAGCGCACGAGCTTCTGGCCTCCGTAGCGCTCCTCGAAGGACGCGTTCATGGCGGCGAGACGCTCCATGCGCTGATGGAACCGTTCGTCGGACACGGTCTCCGGCAGATGCGCGTTCCGCAGGCCGTCTCCCGGGTCGCCGATGGGAAGCGGGTAGTGGCGGCTCTCGAGGAATCCTCCCGATGCGCCGTAGACGTCGCCGCCGACCGCGACGTGCGGCGGAAGCGTCGGGTTGTCCGCACCGTCCAGTTGGCTGAGCCAGGCGCCGAGCGACGGATGGCGGATCGTGCCGCGCATCGTGTAGCTCGTGTGCATGAAGTAGCGCCCCTGGGCGTGCGCTCCCTGGTTCGACCACATCGAGCTGACGATCGCGACCCGATCCATCAGTGGGGCCAAAGCCTGGAAGTGCGCTCCGATGAACACGCCGTCGGCGCTGGTCCGGATGGCCTCGGTGGGCCCCATCACGTCCGCACCCGGCTTGGGATCGAACGTGTCGAGATGCGACATGCCACCGCTCATGTAGAGGTAGATCACGCGGCGTGCGGTCGCACCCGTACTCACCCGCGCGGCGAGGCCACCCACAGCGGAAGGGAGCCCCAGCGCGCCGGGTCCGAGGTGCACTCCGAGCAGGCCCGCGGCACTCCCACGCAGGAAGGCGCGGCGATCGATGGGGGACAGGCTTCGAGCGAGTCGTTTCATCGTCCGGCTCTCGGTGGGGGGAAGATCAGTGCAGGAAGCGGAACTCGTGGGAGTTGACCAGGGGCCAGAC
>JBEAPQ010000491.1:0-4325 GCA_041164325.1 Planctomycetota bacterium
CGCGACTACGACGTGCTGACGATGCCTCCCGCGTCGTCCGGTGGCGTGGCCCTGCTGCAGATGCTGAACATTCTCGAGGCCTACGACCTCGGCGGTTCCGGCTTCGGGTCGGCGCGGACACTGCACGTCGTCGTCGAGGCGATGCGGCGTGCCTACGCGGACCGCGCGCGCTGGCTGGGTGATCCCGCATTCAGCAAGGTCCCGGTCGAGGGGCTCATCTCGCGGGAATACGCCGAGACGCTGCGCGCGTCGATCGACCCGGCGCGGGTGGTTCCCGTGGAGCCAGGGGTCCCGCCGGGTGCGTCGGAAGGCAAGGACACGACCCACTTCTCGGTCGTGGATGCCGAGGGGAACGCGGTTTCCTGCACGACCACCATCAACTCGACGTTCGGTTCGGGGTTGGTCGTCGGCGGTCTCGGATTCCTGCTGAACAACGAGATGGACGACTTCGCGGTGGCGCCGGGCGTCCCCAACCAGTTCGGCCTGATCGGCTACGACGCGAATGCCGTCGAGGCGGGCAAGCGGCCGTTGTCCTCGATGACGCCGACGATCCTCGTGCGGGATGGAAAGGTGCGCTACGTCCTCGGGAGTCCGGGAGGTGGTCGGATCATCAACACGGTGCTGCAGGTCTTGATGAACGTCGTCGACCACGAGATGCCTCTCGTCGATGCCGTGCATGCGCCCCGCGTGCACCACCAGTGGCGGCCCGAGCAGCTGTTCTTCGAGCGGAACGCTCTGAACCCCGACTCCCGCGCGATTCTCGAGGTCATGGGCCATCGCTTCGCCGACGAGCCCACGTCCATCGGGCGGTGTCAGGCGATCGAGGTGCGTGCGGACGGCATCCGGATCGGGGTCGCCGATCCGCGGTCGGGTGGCGCCGCGTTCGCGTGGTAGACCGGCCTCGCGGAATCATTGCGGGGAACGGTGTCCTTCGAAAGTCGGCGAAGCTGCGACGGGTTCGCGGCTCGGCGATGACGGGCCCCCTGGGAGGGAGCACGCGTCGCTGCCCTCGACCTCAACCGCGGCTCCTGCCGCAGGAACCTCGTGATGATGCCCACTGCCTCGATTCCCTTTGGCTCCTTCGTTGGCGGAGTCGCACTGGCTGCGACTTCGCTGTTCGCGCAGACGCCCCTCTACACGGTGCCCGGTCTCGTGGACGGAGACCGCGAAGGTTTCCGGGTCACGTTCGTCGGTGACCTCAACGGCGATGGCTACTCCGACTTCGCGGTCGGCGCGCCCTACGCGGATCTGTTCGGATTCACGGATGCCGGGCGCCTGCGGCTCTACTCAGGGCGAACGGGGCTGCGCTACCGGCAGTTCCGGGGCGACCACGACCTCGACGAGTGTGGCTACGCCGTCGCGGGGATCGGAGACGTGGACGGTGACGGCCACGACGACGTGGCGTTCACGCAGCGGAAGGGGCGCCTCCGCTACTTCGGCGAGGTCTGGATCACGAGCGGCTACACGGGCCGCACGATCTTCCGGCTGTTCGGCGAGCGCAACGCCTACGACTACTACGGCAACGCCCTCGCCGGTCTGGGCGACGTCGACGGCGACGGCTACGGCGACTTCGCGGTTGGTTCCCCAGGACGGGACGACGGAGGCCACAACGCGGGTCTCGTCGAGGTGTACTCCGGCAAGAAGCGCACCCTGATCTGGGCCCTGACCGGCTCGGCTCCGCTCGAGGACTTCGGAGCGGCGTTGGCGGGCGTGGGCGACGTCGACGGGGATGGCTACGGCGATCTCCTGGTCGGGGCGCCGCGCTACGATGTCCCGGGCAAGTCGGATGCAGGGCGTGCCTCGCTGCACTCGGGTCGGACCGGGGCTGTGCTCCGGACGTTCGACGGGTTCGCCTGGGCGGATCGGTTCGGCACGTCGGTCGCGGGCGTCGGCGACATGAACGGTGATGGCGTGCCGGATGTCGCGGTCGGTTCGCCCGTTGCTGCCGGTGGGTTGGGGCGAGCTCAGCTCTACTCGGCTGCCGACGGCGCGCTGCTCTTCGATCTCGTGGGGAGCCAGGTCGGCGACCAGCTCGGGGCCTCGCTCGCGGGTGGGGGTGACATCGATGGCGATGGCGTCCCGGACGTGCTCGTCGGGGCGCCCGGATTCGACGGAGCGGCCGGCGTGGACTGTGGATGTGCCTACGTCGTTTCGGGAGCGGCCGGCTTCCCGTTGGCGCTGCTCGACGGCGAGGCGGCGGGCGACGGACGTGGATTCGCCGTCGGCGGTGGTGGTGACGTCGATGCAGACGGCTACGCGGACTTCGTCATCGGCACGCCGTTCCGCGACCTGGGTGGACTCGACCTCGGTGTGGCCGAGGTGTTCGCGCCGGGCGGAGCCGGCACGCCCGGGCGGACCTACTACCTGGAGAAGGGCTGTGCAGGCAGTGATGGCAGCCAGCCCCGGATCGAACTGTTGGGGCGCCCCGTTCTCGGCGGGAGCTACGAGGCGATCCTCCGCGGCGGGCTGGGCAACAGCGCGGCCGTCTTGAACTTCGGACTGCCCTCGAACACCCCGCTCGGAGCGCTGGCGCCCGATTGCGTCCTCTACACCCGGCCCTACGACCAGCGCGCGGCGATGACCGACGCCGATGGCCTGGCGCGCGCCGTGCCCTTTGCGTCGATCCCCGTGATTCCTGCGATCGTCGGCGCCGAGATCCTGCACCAGTGGATCGTCGTCGACCCGTGGAACAATCCGCTGGGCGTGTCCGCCTCGGACGCGGGACTGGTGGTTCTCGGTCAGTGAGGCGAGCCATTCCCCGGAGCTTCGAACCGAGGCCCGAGGTCGTATCCTCGGGCCGATGTGGGAGCCGATCGAAGGCTGCTGGATCGAACTCCAGCGACGCACGGCGGACGGTCGCGCGTCGCTGCACGATGTCCTGCGGGATGTCGTGCAGGAAGCGGGTCTGAATGACCGCCAGCGTCGGCGACTCCGCACGCTGCACAGGATCGGCGTCGAGCACCGGCAGGCCGTGCGCGCCGCGCTCGACGAAGCGACTCCCAACGGCGTTGCCAAGCCACTCGCCGACCTCGTCCGTGCTGTTGCCGTCCGCGTGCTGGCGGGCGACCTGGGCCCTGGTGATGCGGCGCGGCGCCTGCCCTGGGTGGACTGGCAGAAGGTCCGCGCGCTGCCGCAGGAGCTCGGGGCCGGTCTCGACGACGACGGTCGGATCGCGGCGCAGACCAACCTCCCGCGTCCGGTCGTCCAGCAGCTCCGCTCCGCCTACGGCGACGAGACCGAAGCGATCGCTCGCGGGTTGTCGGGGCCCGCGCCGCTGTTCCTCCGCGCGAATCCAATCCAGGGCGCGACGGACCTCCTCCAGGCCGAGCTCGCCGAGGAAGGTGTCGAGACGCGGCCCGTCGGATGGTCCGTCGGTGCGCTCGAAGTGATCGGACGTCCCGCTCTCTTCCGCACCCGGGCGCACCGGCGCGGGGCGTTCGAGGTCCAGGATGCGGCCAGCCAGCTCGTCGCAGACCTCGTCGCGCCTCCGGAGGGCGGGTGCGTCCTCGACGCCTGTGCGGGCGCGGGAGGCAAGACCCTGGCACTGCTGGGACGTTGGCCTTCGATCGATCTCCTCGCGACCGACATCGACCGCGAGCGTCTTGCGACGCTGGGGCGTCGCGTCCGGCGCGAGGGGCACGCGATGCCGCGGGTGCTTCGCGTTGCTCCGGATGCCTGGCCCAGCGATGTCGTGGCGTTTGCGCGGTCGGCCGACCGCATCCTCCTCGATGCTCCGTGTTCGGGGATGGGATCACTGCGGCGGCACCCGGAACTGCGGGAGCGCTGGACGGAGGCCGGGCACCGGAAGACCCTCGGCATCCAGCGAGAGCTCCTCGTCCGCGCGGTGCGTCTGCTGAGACCCGGTGCGCGTGTCATCTACGCAACCTGCAGCGTGCTGCCCGAAGAGAACGAGGTGCAGATCGAGCACGTGCTGCGATCCGAAGTCGGTCTCACGCTCATGCACGCGTCCACGGTGCTCGGCGCCGAGGCTGCGCCCGCGCTGACCGACGACGGCCGGTTCGTCCGGACCTGGCCGCATCGCCACGGCGCGGACGGCTTCTTCGCGGCCGTGCTCGCGCGACCCGCCCACGGCGACGAGGACCTGCCCGGAGCGTTGCGTTCCGGCGTGGACGCGTGTCGAGCGTCACGGCCGGCCGGAGGCTGTGCGGCGATCGGTCCCGCGCCTCCGCGCTGATTGCGCGGAGGCCGCTCCGCGGCCGCGGGAGAGCCCGTGACTCAATAAAGTCACAGGCTGTCAGAGGCTGTGACCAAATCAGTCTACAGCCTCTGAAGTGCTTGCCTGGCGGCCGCTCCGCGGCCGCGGG
>JBEAPQ010000492.1:0-7088 GCA_041164325.1 Planctomycetota bacterium
GTCCTCGTCCAGGCGCGCCGCCCCGAGGTCGACCGCATCCCGTCGATCTCGATGGACCTCGACTTCCTCGATACCTCGGGCTACGTGGTCCTGCCGATCCGCTCGGAGGTGATCCCGATGGACGCGTCGGTGGAGGCGGCCGGGCGCCCGTTCGCGGAACTCGCCGTCACGCAGATCCTCGACGAGCGGAAGGCTGCGGAGGGCGAGCTCAGCCTCGAGATCAAGGCGCAGGCGACGGGGCTCGTGCCGTCGGTCGACCAGCTGCTGGCGTTCGACCTCGGGGCCTTCGATGTCGTCCGCAAGACGGACCAGGGCGTCTCCGTGACGCGGTTCGGCGACGACATGGAGTCGATCCTGTCGGAGCGTCTGTTCGTCCTCGAGCTGAAGCCGCGTGCGGATGCCGGAGCCGAACCGCTGTTCCGATTCCCGTCGGTCGCCGCCTCCGTCGGTGCTCCGAAGGAAGTCGTGCTCCAGCGCTACGATGACGCCGACCTGATCCTGGCGACGCCGGAGATCCGGATCGGGGTGTTGCCGCGTGAGGGAACCCCGTGGTGGCCGTTCGCGCTGGGGGCCGTGGTCCTGGTCGCTGGGATCGTGCTGTGGCGGCGTCGCTCCGTCCCGGAGATCGATCAGGATGCGGCAGCCGGGCCGCTCCGCATCCCCGAGCGCCTGACGCCGTTCACGCTGCTGGCGTTCCTCGACCAGCTCCGCCCGCGCCTCGGCGAGGATGCGCAGGTCGAACTGGCCGCATCGATCCGTGCCGTCGAGCAGCACTACTTCGCGGAGGCGAGCGGCGAGGCGCCCGACCTGCGCGCGATCGCCGACCGGTTCGTCCGCCGGGTCGGCTGAAGCGCGGCCTAGAGGGCGCTGAGGACGCCGAGCACGACGCCGCAGAAGATCACGGCGCCCGTCAGGTCGGCGATCGCCGTGACGGCCGGGGTCGACACCGTCGCCGGGTCGCGGCCGAGCGCCTTGGCGACGATCGGCACCGTCACGCCGAACACGCCTGCGCTCGTCACGTGGGCCGCCATCGCGAGCGCCATCGCCGCGCTGGCGATCCAGGCTCGCTCGAACGAGCCGCCTTCCTCGAACTGCCCGAGGATCAGGCCCTCGCCGAAGATGATCGTGCTGAGGATCGCGGCCATGCCGGCGCAGACGCGGACTTCCTTCCACAGCACGGCGCGCAGCGCGCCCGGCTCGACGTCCCCGATCGTCAGGCCGCGGATCATGAGCGAGCTGGCCTGGCCGCCGACCATGCCGCCGGTCGCCATGACCACGGGCAGCAGCGCGAGCAGGAACTCGGGGCGCAGGTCCGCCTCGTAGGCGTGGATCACCGTCGCCGTGCTGAGGTTGAACAGCGCGAGGAACGCGAGCAGCGGGACGCGGCGCCGCAGCTGGCTCCACACCGGCTCCGCGAGGTAGCCGCCCGGCTCCTCGGCCTCGCCCGTGACACCGGCCATCAGCTCGATGTCCTCGGTGCCTTCTTCCTCGGCGATGTCGGCCGCGTCGTCGTAGGTGACGATGCCGCAGAGGCGACCCGTCTCGTCGACGACCGGCAGCGCGAGCAGGTCGTACTCGCGGATCAGCCGAGCCGCTTCTTCCTGATCTTCGCTGACCAGGATCTGGATCGGCTCGTGCTTCATCAGGTCGCCGATCCGCTCGCGGTCGCGCGACGTCAGCAGGTCGCGCAGCGACACGAAACCGATCAGCTTCCGGTCGTCGTCGAGGACGTAGACGTAGTAGATCGTCTCGCGGCTCGGCTCCTGGCGGCGCAGCTCGGTCAGCGCCTCCAGCACCGACATCTCGGGCTTGAGCGCGCAGTACTCGGTGCTGAGGATCGAACCGACCTGGTCGTCCTCGTACTGCTCGCGGCGGAGGAAGTCGGCGCGCGCGGCCTGCTCGAGCAGGGGGACCAGCGAGTTCTTGATGCGGTCGTCGAGCCGGTCGAGGAACTCGTAGCGTTCGTCGGACGGCATCGCCATCAGCAGCGCCTTGACGCGCGCCCGTCCCGCGCCGAGCAGGATGCCCTCCTGCACGTCCGGGTCGAAGTAGCAGAACACGTCCCGTTCGAGTCGGCTCGGCAGGATGCCGAGCACCTGCCCGATCTCCTCGGGGGTCAGGGCTGCGAGGTAGGCGGCCGCGTCGTTCGGGTGCAGCTCCTCCAACAGCTCCCGGAGATCGTCCCGGCGCCCCTCCTGGAGGAGCTCTCGGATCTCGGGTGCGAGGAGGGGGTTCCGCATGGAAGACATCCGTAGCGCGGCGGGCGGCTGGGTCCAGACGGCACCGTGCTTTCCGCAGGACTGCACTGAAGTCGGAGGGCTTCGCGCGACGAAAAAGGAGCGTTGACCCGGGTCGGGGGGCTGGCTAGCTTCCTCGTCCCAAATCGTGTCGGGGCGTGGCTCAGCCTGGTAGAGCGCTGCGTTCGGGACGCAGAGGTCGGAGGTTCAAATCCTCTCGCCCCGACCACTTTTCCCGCCTTCCCCCCCCGTGACCCTGCCGGAAATCCGGCCAGCGCGTCCGGTCGAGGAGAGCACAGTGGGAGCCCTGCGCGGTGTTCGGCTGCGCGGTCTTCCGCCCCGTGGTGCGTGCCAGCGCGATGTCGTCCGCATGCCGGACGCCGTCAGGGCATGATCCGCACGTCGGTGCTCGTCGCAGGCACCACGCCTTCGGCGGTCAGCGTCACCGCCGAGAATGCCATCTCGGTCCCGGCGAGCGAGGGTGGGATCAGGCCGGGTCGGGCGACGAAGTAGGCGTTCGCGCGGCCGTCGATGCCGAGGGTCCCGACGAAGGATGGCAGGGCCGGTGGTCCTGCACCCGCGATCACGGCCTGGGTCATCGCGTCGAAGTTGATCGGCACGTGTTGGCCCAGCACCGTTGTCCCCGGCGTCGTCCCCGAGAGGCTCATCAGCACCGCGTAGGGCGCTCCAGCCCGCGACGCGTGGCCTCGGAGCTCGAGGTAGGTCGTGCTGCCCTGGCTCGCCGACACGCGGGTGTTCGCGGCGCGGATGCTGAAGCCGGGACGCGGCAGGAAGGGCAGTTCGAGCGTCGACGGACGGAGGTCGGTGTGCAGCACGTCGACGCTGTAGCTCTCGAAGTAGGGGGCAGTGCGCAGCAAGCTCTGGTTCGGCGGACGGTGCCACACGTGGTTCTCGATCGCGAGCACGACGCGGTGTCCGGCGCGGATCGTGGTCGCGCAGCCGCCGAGCTCGATCCGGACCGCTTCGGCACCCGGCGTGCGGTCGCGGAGCGCGAGCTGCCCGCCGGTCAGATAGCGGGTCGTTCCGTTCGGCGCCTCGTCCAAGAGCGCGAACCCGAGCTGGAGGTGCGGAGCCTGCGAGTCGATCCAGAGATCGGCCGAGGGGCGGCCGTGGATCTCCCGGTCCGCGGAGAGGGGCGCCGTCCGGTACAGGGCCTGGGACAGCGGAATCGATGCGAAGACCGCCTGCGTGTCGTTGGCGGTCGCGATCCAGGCATGGGGGTCGAAGCCCGTCGCGACCTGGTGTTGGACCGTGTCGGCGGGCTCGCTGCCGATGGGGGGGCTCGCAACGAGAACTGCGCCGGTCCGCAGGTGCAGCGTGTCCCGCACCGTGACCCCCCGCTGTGGCCAGTCGTCAGCCTGCCGGAACGGCCAGACGGTCAGGCCGCCGAGGTAGCCACCGATGTCGTCGGGGACGACACCGAGGTGGAACGTCTGCTGTTCCGGGAGCTCATCGTCGTCGCCCTTGAGGAATCGTGCGAGCCAGCGCAGCTCGCGCTCGGTTCGCAGAGCACGGGTGATGAAGTTCGACGGGGACCGGTGGTCGCCCGTCTCGATCAGGATCGAGCGCGGTGTGTCGATCGGCAGCGTGGCGAGCAGGTCGATGAGGGACGTGGGGCTCAGGTAGTCGTCGTGCCAGCTCGTGTGCGCGAGGATGGGCACGGACGAGTGGGCCAGCAGCGCGCGTTCGCCCCGGTCGCGCGAGGTCTGGAACGCGGCCCACGCCGCGAAGTCCTGTTGGACGAACGCCTGCAGGACCGCGGTGGCGGCGTCTGGGTCCGGCACGAGTCCGTTGGGGAACACGAACGGGTCGATGCCCAGCGGCGCGAAGACCTTCGCCTCGCGACCGAGCAGCTCCTCGTCGGTGCCGAGCGCCGAGTCACAGACCACGGCGCGGATCACCGGGAACCGCGTGACGCTGCCGCGGGGTTCGGGCAGGAGGCGTCCGCTCCACGCCGCGGCGGCGCGGGCGTGCAGCGCGCCCTGCGACAGGCCTGCGACGCCGATCCTGCCGAGATCGAAGAGCTGCGGGAACCGGTCGTGGACCGCCCAGAGGATCTCGGCCATGTCCGCGCGCTCGGCTGGGCCGACGAGCGACGCACCGCCGGTCGTGTTCAGCTGCGGCGTGTCTCCGTGTCCGCGGACGTCGTACACGATCGTCAGGTAGCCCTCGGCGGCGCGCTCTCGTCCTGAACGCGCGTTGGGCGTGCGCGAGCTGCGCAGCGGGTGGGGCATGAGCAGCACGGGCCACCCCCCCGGCGGCGGTGGCGCCTGTTGCGGGTCGGGGTAGCGGACGTCACAGCGGGTCCGGTAGCCGTCGAAGTAGACGATCTCCATCGCCAGCTCGTCGATGACCGCAAAGCCGCCTGCCGGCGGGTCGGGGTCGATCGGGCCTGGGGCGCGCGGGGCAAGGGAAGCGAGTTCGAGCAGGACGTCGCGGGGGCGCACCCTGTCGAAGACGGCGGCGATCCGTCCGTCGGGCCCGACCACCACGGCGTCATCCCGTCCCGGCAGCGCGGGCAGTTCGTAGCTCGTCGACGTCGTTCCTGTGCGATCGAGCCAGAGCGCAGGACGCGGGCCTCGGCCCGGGGACTGCCGCGCGCTCCAGTCCGCGACGTAGTCGGGCTCGGCGGTGTTCGTTCCGTCCTCGACGAGCCCGGTGACGACACCGGGATGGTCGTCGAAGGCCCGCACGACGGAGCGCGCGTGGTCGGCGTGGCTCCGCCAGGAGCGTGCGGCGCCGACCGGGGCGCGACGCACGAGCACGGCACGGCCCTGCAGGCCCTGCGGGTCGAGCGGGCCCTGCGCCACCAGCGCACCGGTGATCGGGTCCGGTGCGAATCCCTCGACGACGACGGGGGGTGCGGGTTCCCCGACGTCTGGTCCGGGCGTCGACGCGACGATCGGGATCTCGAGGATGGCCTCGTCGGGGTCGTCGGTCGTGATCCGCAGCAGGCCCGTGCCGGTCGGGGTGCCGGGTCCGTGCGTGACTTCGAGGGCCCGCGTCTCGCCCGGTGCCAGGACGCCGCTGGTCCACGACGGCACGAAGTCGGAGCGCGATGACGTGATGCCCTGCACGGACAGCGGTGCCGCTCCCAGGTTGCGCAGCCGCAGTCCGACGACGTCCAGCGGAGGGGCGAAGCGCAGCACGTCCTGGTCACAGTCGACATCGGGCAGCGTGGCTGCGGCGGCATCGACGATCTCGTAGATCGCAACGCCTCCTGCGCCGCACGCAGCGGCCATGAACGAGCCGTCGAACCCCGCGACCCGGACGCAGACGTCGGCGGTCGCGCCGGCGCGTCGGTCGCTTCCGACGGGCACGAGGAACGGTCCGGCCGCGTGTTCCGCCACGCCGGCCCCGTCGATGGATGCGTGGAGGATCCGCGCGCCGAGGGAGGCCAGTGCGACCGTCGTGCCCAGCACGCGGAGTGCCAGGAGCCCGCTCCGCGAGCCCGCGGCGTAGGTGGCGATGCCGGGCGTGCCGGTGGCGATGTGGACGAGATCGCCGTGGATCGGGTGCGTGCTGAGGGCGACGTCGAGGGCCGCGCCCAGGGCTGTGGCCGGCGTTTCGGCGCCGTTCACAGCAGGTCGGGTGGGGTCGGTGAGGTTCAGGGTCTTCAAGCCCCCCGAGCCGTCGGCGACGTAGCCGCGGACTCCGCGGACGGCGACCGCATGGGCGTCGATGAGGGGCGAGCCGAGCGACGCGGCCAGGATCGGCTGCGACGGGTCCGTGACGTCGAGGATGCGAAGGCCAGCGCGGTGGCCGGCCACGAAGACGTGCTGTCCTCCGAAGCTCGTGCCGGCCGCCACGAGACCCGTCTCGGACCACGTCGCGGCGAGACTCGGCTGATCCTGCGTGATGCGGAGCAGCACGACGCCGACCGTGCCGTGGCTGCCCGCGGCGGGCATCGGCGTCACGCAGGCGAGCCCCTGGGCGGCATCCGCGGAGAGGTGCGTGCCGCCGCCGCCGACGAGGCGCCCGACCTCGAGCGGCCCGGACGCCGGAAGGGGCGTCGTGTCGTAGACGATGAGATCCTGCGCGGTCGCCACGAGCAGCCGACCCGGACCGAACGGAGCGACGGCCAGGGCCGCATCGCCTGAGGCGACGGGTAGGCGTGCCCGCGGTTCGACGAAGGACTGGGCGGTCACCGTTCCCCCAAGGGTGGCGGTGAGCGCGAGGGTGATCAGGGCCAGGGCGCGCATCGGCTGCACAAGCATCTCCTCTGCGACAGAGAACTGCGTTGGGAAGGGCTCTTGGTTCCCGAATCGAGGCGGCCGCACCCGCTCGCAGGGATCACGCGTCCCCGCGCACGCTCGCGAGGCGGGCGCGCAGTCGTTCGCGTGCGGCCTCTGCGTCGACCCAGCGGTTCCGCTGCTCCTGCGGGTCCTCGGCGAGGTGGTAGAGCTGTCCGGTCGGGCCGCCCTCCTCGGGCTTGGGGCGCTTCGGGGCGGTGAAGCCTCCGGAACCGAGCCCTTCGACCAGCTTCCAGGGCCCCATGCGGATCGCGAACATGCCGTCCGCCGAGTGGTGGATCAGGTGGTCGCGGGCCTGGGCCTTCGGGTCGGCGAACGTCGCTGCGAACGACACCGAGTCGGGGGCGACGTCGTCCGGTAGAGCGATGCCAGCGACGTCACAGAACGTCGCGAAGACGTCGAGCAGACCGGTCAGAGCCTGCGTCGAGCTGCCGGCCGGCACGCCCGGGCCGCGCACCAGGAACGGCACGCGGTGCCCGGCTTCGTGGATGTCCGCCTTCATGCCGCGGCGTCCGTTGTGCGCATCGTGTCGGTAGTGGGCGACGTCTTCCGGGCGCCAGTGGGACCCGTTGTCGGA
>JBEAPQ010000493.1:0-5106 GCA_041164325.1 Planctomycetota bacterium
CGCAGCACGACAACCGCCACGGTGGCCGCCGCTGTGGAAGACGTCGTGGCCGCCGTGCAGGTCGTCTTCGCGGAAGATGGCTACGTGGCCGAGGCCGAGGAATCTGACAGCGGTGTCGTCATCCGGACCGGGCGGCATTGGGTCCAGGTCACGGCAGATCCCGCAGGAGAGGGCACGCGGATCGCGCTGCAGATCGCCCGCTACGTCGGGGCACGGCACCAGGAGCAGGCCGACCAGACGCTCGCGCGCATCCTCGAGCGGGTCTGACGCGGACGAACGCTAGGGCCGCTCGGCCCCGGCAGCGCCCGGTCGCGGGAACACTCGGGGCGCGGCGCCGTCTGCGCCTGGCACTTCGACCACGCGGACCTGATTCCGGCCGGCGTCCTTCGCGAGGTAGAGACCGCGGTCTGCGGCTTCCTGCAGGATGCGACCGTCGTAGCCCGGCGTCGGATGGACCGTCGCGACGCCGATACTCACCGTCACGAGTCGCCCGGCACTCGACCGCGGGTGGTGGATCGCCAGCCGCTCGACGGCTCGTCGCAGTCGTTCGGCCAACAGGCGGGCCCCCGCGCTGTCCGTGCCAGGCAGCAGCGCCACGAACTCTTCGCCGCCGTAGCGTGCCATCGCGTCCGCAGGCCGGAGCAGGCCAGACCGCAGCGCGGCCGCCACGGCAGCCAGACAGCGATCGCCTGCGCGGTGACCGAGCTCATCGTTGAACGCCTTGAACTCATCGACGTCGATCATCAGGATCGAAACCGGCGCTCCGATCCGCGCCGCGCGCCCCACTTCCGTGCGGAGCAGCCGCTCGTATTCGCGGCGGTTGGCGAGGCCCGTCAACGGATCCGCGCGGACGAGTTGGCGCAGCTCGCGATTCACGTCCATCAGCATCTCACCGATGCCACGGAGTTCGGAGACGTCCTCATGGAAGAGCACTCCGAGGTGCTCGGCCGGCGCGGCCCCGAGAGGAGACAGCACGAAGCCGACCGTGGTGTCCGAGGGACGGACGAGCAGCGACTTCGAGTGGTTCCCGTCACGGGAGCCGTTGCGACCCGGGGGCCGGTCCTCTCGCGGTCTGGCCGACGGGAACAGCCCTCGATCGACGCTGACCTGCTCTCCACCTTGGGCCCGTCGAAGCAGGTCGCGCCACGCGGCGACGGCCGTCGGACTGGCGAGCGCCTCCGCCTCGAGGCCGACCAGATCGTCGACTTCCCGTGCAAACCACTCGCCCGCCGCCGGATTGGCGGCGCGCACGCGACCATCCGGATCGAACCAGACGATCGGCAGGGGCAGAACCCGAAGCAGCGCACGCACGACGTTGCCGGTTGGATCTTCCCCCTTGGGCTGACTCACAGAAGGCATCTGGGAATCCCTATCGGGAAACCCGAGGATAGCAGAGAACCGCTCGCACCGATGCAGGTGGGCAAATCTCCGATGCCCGGCCCTCTCGCTCGATGGGCGAACGGGCTTCGACGCCCCGAGGCCGTGACCAAGTCAGTCCACAGCCTCTCCGCGACGGCGAGAGCCGTTGCCAGGCAAGCACGTCGCAGCCTGTCGGCTGAATTCGTCACAGGCTGGGAAGTATCTGCTCGGCGACGCGCCCCCTCCGTCAGGCGAGCAGGTCCCAGATGGGATCGGCACCCTCCACTCCCACGAGCTTTCGGTCCAGCCCGGCGAAGTAGTAGCTCAGCCGGTTCGGGTCGAGCCCCATCTGCTGGAGGATCGTCGCGTGCAGGTGCTTCACGTGGGTCGGGTGCTCGACGGCCTCGTTCCCGAGTTCGTCGGTCGTGCCGTACGACGTGCCGCCCCGGACCCCGCCGCCCGCCATCCACATCGTGAAGCCAGCGGAGTTGTGGTCGCGCCCCGTGCCCTTCGCGTACTCCGCCGTCGGCTGACGCCCGAACTCCCCGCCCCACACGACGATCGTCGAGTCCAGGAGCCCACGCTGCTTGAGATCCCGCAGCAAACCGGCGACCGGGCGATCCGTCGCGCCCGCGTGCTTGTTGTGGTTGAACTCGAGGTCGCCGTGCGCGTCCCAGTTGTCGTCGTTGTGGCTTCCGCCCGAGTAGACCTGGATGAAGCGGACGCCCCGCTCGACCATCCGCCGCGCCAGGATGCACTTGCGGGCGAACCCGGCCGTGCGCGGGTCGTCGAGGCCGTAGAGGCGCTTGATGTGTTCCGGCTCGTCGTCCACGTCGACGGCCTCCGGCGCATGCGTCTGCATCTTGAACGCGAGCTCGTAGCTGGCGATCCGCGCGTCGAGCTCCGTATTGCCCGTCCGCGTCGACAGGTGGTCCTCGTTGTAGCCCTTCATCGTGTCGAGGAGCCGACGCTGCATCGCGCGCGTCATGCCCTCGGGCGGAGCCAGGTCCAGGATGGGCTCACCCTTCGGGCGCAGCACGACGCCCTGATAGGTCGCTGGCATGAAGCCCGACGTCCAGTTCTTGGCCCCAGAGATCGGACCGCCGGTCTCGTCGAGCATGACGACGAAGCCCGGCAGGTTCTCGTTCTCGCTGCCGAGCCCGTAGTTGACCCAGCTGCCGAGACACGGGAACCCGCTCAGGATGCTGCCCGAGTTCATCATCAGCATCGCGGAGCCGTGGAGCGGGGACTCGGCGTACATCGAGTGGACGAACGCGATGTCGTCGACGCATCCACCGACGTTCGGGAACAGGTCGGACACCCACTTCCCGCACTCCCCGTACTGCTTGAACTTCCACTTCGGCCCGACGACCCGGCCCTGCGACTTGGACCCTCCCCGACCCTTGGTCTTGACGTCGATCGTCTTGCCATCGAGCGGGTAGAGCTTCGGCTTGTAGTCGAACGTGTCGACGTGGCTCGGCCCGCCGTACATGAACAGGAAGATCACCGCCTTGGCCTTGGGCGCGTGGTGCGGCTGACGGGGCGCCAGCGGGTTCGCGTCGGTGCTGGCAGGAAGACCACCCCGGAAGCCGTCGCGGCTGAGCAGGTCGACGAGCGGCAACCCGGCAAACCCTGCGCCTGCGTTCCACAGGAACTCGCGACGTGTGCGGCCACAGAACGTGTTGCGGGATCGTTGGGTCATCGTTGTCTCCGAAGAATCTCCTGCAGCTGGCGGCGCGACGGTCGATTCAGGAATCCGTGGCGGGGAGAGGGGTCAGCTCGACCTTCCGGAACTCGCACTCGGCACCCTCGGCCTGGAGAGCGATCTGCCCGTAGGACGCCGTGCAGTCGGTGCCGTGGTTGACGTGGTCCCCGTTGACCCAGATGTCGATCGTCGAACCGCGACACTCGATGACCATCTGGTTCCATTCGCCGAGCGCCGCCTCGGAGTCATCGGTCAGGTTCTTGATCCGGCGGGCTTGCCCTTCTTCCACGCCCCACTTGGCGGGAGGCCCGCGGCGCGCCTCCATGTCGGGGACCTTGATGTCCTCGCCGATGCACCAGAAGTCGCCCGCGTTGCCGACGTACATCTGGCACTCGATCGACGCGGGGAACATGCCGTAGAGCCGTCGCGGCGTCGAAGCGTGGACGAGAACCCCACAGTTGCCGGGCTTGCCCGGCCAGCGGTATTCGACCACCAGCCGGTAGTCGGCGTAGCTCGCGTCGGTAATCAGGTGTCCCTGCGGGGTTCCCATACTGACGAGGAGCCCGTCCCGCACGATGAAGGACGGAGCGATCTCACCGCCAGTGTCTGCCGCGGGAACGTCCGTGTGCCAGCCGGCGAGCGACACGCCGTCGAACAGGGACCTCGGCGCGAGCTCGCGTGAGATCGTGCACGAAGACGCGAGGACGGCCCATCCAAGGGCGAGGCAGCGGATCATGGAACGAGCCATCATGCGGAATCAGTCGAGGTAGACGAACGCGTTGAGGTTGAGGAACACGAGGCAGCAGAGGCGGAGCGCTTCGTCCTCGGCGACTCCGTGCTCGGCCATCAGGTCCGCGTGGAGCTCCACCGCACGCGCCACCTCTCCGTCGGTCGGCGGACGTTGCTGCACGAGCTCCAGACCGCGCGAGAGCCGCTCGAGCAACCCCTCGCGCTCGGCGCGAAGCCGTGCCGCGAGCTTGCCGGCCTCCTTGTTGACCAGGTCGCTGTTCATCATCGTCAGCGCCTGTGTCGGCAGGGTCGTCACGAAACGCACCGGGCAGCTGGTGTCCGTGTCCGCGAGGTCGAAGGCCTGCAGGATCGGCATCAGGAGAGAGCGTTTCGCGTGGACGTAGATCGTCCGGCGGGAAGCCTGCTCAGGGCTCGAACGCCCCCAGGCGGCATCCGGGCGCGAGGACGTCTCGAGCGCCTCCCGCGGCATCTCGGGGTAGATGCCCGGACCACGCATCTCGAGGTTCAGCGTGCCGTTCACGGCGAGCATCGAGTCCCGGAGCTCTTCGGCCGTCAGACGCCGCATGTCGAAGCGCCAGAACAGGTCGTTCTGCGGGTCCTCGTCGAACTTGACCGGGTCCGGCGCCGAGGACTGCTGGTAGGTGCTCGACTGCATCAGCAGGCGATGCATCTCCTTGACGCTCCCCCCGCGCGCAACGAATTCGGAGGCGAGCCAGTCCAGGAGCTCGGGATGGGTCGGCCGTTCGCCCAGGCGCCCGAACTCGTTCGGCGTGCGGACGATGCCGCGCCCGAAGTGGTGCAGCCAGATCCGGTTGATCGCGACGCGCCAGGTCAACGGGTGATCGGGACGGGTCAGCCAGCGCGCGAACGCGAGCCTGCGCCCGGACGAACGCCCGTCGGTCGGCGGCACGAACGCAGTCTCGGTCTCACCCCCCAGCACCTGCGGGTAGCCCGGCTCGACCTGCTCACCCTTCACGTGCGCACTGCCACGGACGCGGACGAAACTCGGCCCGACCTCGACGCCTGCTTCCTGGGCACAGAGGACCTCCGCCGTCTCGCGGGTCGGACGACGGCTGTCGCGGAGGCGTGCGAGCGCCTGCTCGTAGCGCAGCGCCTCGGGCTCGCCGACCTTGGCACGCACCGCATCGACCGTCGATGCGCCGAAGCCGCCGCCGAGCCCGAGGTCGAGGACCTCGCCGGCGTCGAGCACCCGGTCGTAGATCCGGATCTCGTCGAGGGCTCCGCGGAAGACTCCTCCACCGGCCTGGATGCGCCCGACCGCCAGCACGGGC
>JBEAPQ010000494.1:0-3036 GCA_041164325.1 Planctomycetota bacterium
TCAGCCACAGGGCCTGGATCGGCACCGCAGTCCGAGGGCGGTGGGCGATCGGCACGCTCGGGTCGTTGAAGTCGAACAGCGTGAACTGGTCGTAGACCGCGTTCCGGATCAGCGGCAGGTAGATCGAGCGTCGCGGCGTCGTGTAGCGGGCCCGGTCGTTCGACTGGTCGTTCGTCACGTAGTCGCGGTTCGGCGTGTCGAGCAGCGTCCCGCCGAGCGTCCGGTCCAGCGTCCCGGCCACCGCGAGGATCCCGTCCCGGATGGCCTCGGCCTCGAGCCGACGCCGGGAGAAGCGTGACAGCAGGCGCCCGTCGGGGTCTCGGGTCAGCGCGTCCTCCGACGCGTGGCTCGACATCGCGTAGGTGCGCGACAGGGCGAGCGTGCGGACGAGGCGCTTCAGGGACCAGCCGTCCTGCTGCGCGCGGCGCGCGAGCCAGTCGAGAAGGGCCGGGTGGGTCGGAGCCTCGCCACGTGGTCCGAAATTGGATGGCGTGCGGACCAGCCCGTCCCCGAACAGCGCCTGCCAGATGCGGTTGACGAAGACGCGGCTCGTCAGCGGGTGTTCCGGGTGGAACAGCCATGCGGCGAGTTCGAGTCGGCCCGACGCATCGGCGGCCGGTGCGACCGGGGGCACGAAGTCGTCGAACAGCGCGAGCGTGCCCCGGGGCACGCTCTCCTCCGCGAGGTTCAGGTGGTCGCCACGGCGGTGGATCGGGACGTCGACGATCTTGCCGTCGGTCACGCCGAGTCCGGTCGGGATCGGCGCCGGGCGGCGCGCGTCCAGCGCGGCTCGCTCCGCCAGCAGGCCGGCGACCAGTTCGCGGTGCGGCGACGGGAAGTCAACTTCACGCGTCGGGCCGCGGTGCGCGAGCAGGCCGTCCGGCCCCGCGATCGCAGCGCGCAGCGCCTCCTGCTCGGGATCGGCGAGGACCTCGGGCTTCGGCGGGCGCTGGTTCGGGTCGGTGATCCCCGCGGTCTGCGCAGCGTGGAGGTCCACGCTGCGCTGGAACGCACGCTGGACGATCCGGTAGGCGGACTGGAACCGCGCCGCCAGCTCGGCCAGCGAGGCGGGCGGCTGACCCTCGACGAGGCCGAGAATGAGCGGGGAGGGCGCTGTGGTCGGAGCCTCTCGTCCGCGGCCCTTGCGCGGGGCTTCGGGCCGCGCGTCCGTGGCCCGCTTCTCGGCGAGGAGCTCCGCCACGAGGGCCGCCGCAGCCGGACCGAACGCCTCGCCCGCATCCAGCGCCGCGAAGCGGAGCCACGGTCCGAAGATCGGGTCCTCGGCACGCGCCGGCTCCGCGAGGTGGTCGGCGATCGCGTGCACGAGGTCCTGCGACAGGTCGCTGTGATCCGCTCCGAGGCCTGGCTTCGCGAGCGAGAATCGGTGGACGTGGGGGATCGAGCCCTCGCGCTCGACTCGCAGCACGTGACGGCCGGGTTCGAGATCGAACGTGCCGACGTCGAACCAACGCTGGTCCTTCGGCAGCCAACCGCCGGTCGTCTCGGCGAGGGCACGGTCCGCGACGACGACACCGTCGATCGACAGGCGGACCGGGCGGGACTCTTGGGCGGCGAAGCGCGCGCGCAGCCGGTGGGGGCCGCTCCCGGTCACCTCGAAGTCCCACTCGCCGTGCTGGAGTCCGCCGACCAGCGTATGGACGACCGGGACCTCCTCCGATCCCCACTGCGCGCGGTCGACGTTCAGGTTGCCGCGCGCCAGATCGGCCGCCGCGATGCGCGTCGTTGCCGCGAGCAGCTCCGTACCCGCGAGCAGGTAACGGCCCAGGTTCTGGCCGAGCCCGGCTTCGAAGGCCTGCGCACCGGCCCCGCGAGCATCGTCGAGCTTCGCATCCAGGGCCGTCGACTCGGCTTGCCATGCGTCCCGCGCGGACCGGTCGGCAGCGGATGCCAGCTCCACCTCGCGCCAGCGCGACACGAAGCTGAGCTCCTCCATCGTCGAGGTGCTCCTCAGGATCCCCGCCAACGCGTAGTACTCCCGCGTGCTGACCGGATCGAACTTGTGGTCGTGGCAGCGCGCGCAGGCCACGGTCAGGCCCAGCGTCGTGCGCGACAGGACGTCGATCTGCTCGTCGACGACGTCCATGACGAGCTTCTCCTTGTCCTGCTCGGCGAGCATCTTGGGGCCGAGGGACCAGAAGGCCGTCGCCGTCCGCTGATCGACCTCCGCCTGCGCGTCGCCGGTGCGCGGCATCAGGTCGCCGGCCAGCTGCATCGTCACGAACCGGTCGTACGGGACGTCGGCGTTCAGGGCCCGGATCACCCAGTCCCGGTAGCGCCACGCGTTCGAGAGCGCGAGGTTCTCGTCGAGGCCATTGCTGTCCGAGTAGCGCACCAGATCGAGCCAGCGCCGCGCCATGCGCTCGCCGTAGGCCTCCGACGCCAGCAGTCGGTCGACGACGCGGGCGTCGGCGCCGTCGGCGCGGTCGTGGACGAAGGCATCGACCTCTTCGGGGGTCGGCGGCAGGCCGGTCAGATCGAACGTGACGCGGCGGATCCAGGTCCGGCGATCGGCGTCGGCGGCGGGCGTGAGTCCCGCGGCCTCGAGGCGTGCCAGGACGAATCGGTCGACGTCGCTGCGCGGCCAGTCCGTCGCCCGCACGGTGGGCACCTCGGTCGCGGCGGGCGGCGGCGTGAACGCCCAGTGTCGGGCGCCGGGCGATGGCCCCTGCGCGGTGGAGCCCGCGACGAGGACCGCGCCTGTGATCCACCGGAGCGTGGTCATCGCGATCGAAGGCAGGAGCGTGGCGCGTTCGGGTGCGGTCAAGGGCGCGGCCTTACGAGTGCGGGCCCCGGGCCCGCAGCCTCAGGATCGTAGCGGGTCGGCTGCGTCCTGTGACCAGCGCAGTCGACGGGCGCCAGGGCACGGTCCCTGGCGGCGCGCATGGCGTCACGGCCTGCCGGGACGCGTCCCGTGGGGAAGCGTCCCCTGGATGCGCGCGGGCACCGACGCCTCGACGAGGCCGTGACGAGGGGAGTCCGTGGCCGCGAGGTGGACGATCAGGTCGCCGTGTTCGG
>JBEAPQ010000495.1:0-3098 GCA_041164325.1 Planctomycetota bacterium
CCCGGCGGAAGTCGGTGCCGCTGCGCCCCCCCGTCTCGGGTGCCCCGTCGAGGTTGTTGAAGAATGCGAACAGCCCGTAGAACTCCCGCTGCTTCAGCGGGTCCGACTTGTGGTCGTGGCAGACCGCGCAGTGTGCGGTGAGCCCCAGGAACGCCGTGCTGTAGGCCGTCACCCGGTCGATGACGTTGTTCGTGTAGCTCTCCTCGGGGAGCGCGGTGCCGACGTCGATGATCCGGTGCAGGCGGTGGAAGCCGCTCGCCACGAGCTGGTCCTGCGTCGGCTCGGGATGGAGGTCGCCGGCCACCTGATCGACGACGAACTGGTCGTAGGGCAGGTTGTCGTTCAGCGCGCGGATCACCCAATCGCGGTAGGGGCTGACCTCGCGGAAGTGGTCGTGGTGGATGCCGTTCGTGTCGGCCAGCCGGACGACATCGAGCCACGGCCGCGCGAAGTGCTCGCCGAAGGCCGGGCGCGCGAGCAGGTCCTCGACGACCGCGCGATAGGCCGTCTCGCTCGGGTCGGCGACGAATGCACGGACTTCCCCGGGCGTCGGCGGAAGGCCCGTCAGGTCCAGGTGGAGTCTGCGCAGCAGGGTCCGCGGGTCCGCTTCGGCGCTCGGACCGAGCCCCTCGGCCTCGAGCCGGGCCAGCACGAAGGCGTCCACTGGCTCGCGGCACCATTCCGAATCGCGGACCGCCGGCGATCCGAGGGACGCGTCAGGTGCACGGAACGCCCAGTGTCCGGGCTCTGCTCCGTCCTGGGCCGACAGTGGCGCGGCCAGCAACGACGCGAGACCGAGGAGGCGGAGCGAGGGGCGAGCAGCGACCATGCCAGGATGGTAGCGCTCCGGGCGCGAGCGTCAGCGGGACGCTCCGAGCTCTACCAGTGGGCGGACTCCTGGTAGGTCAGACCAGTCGTCGGGTCGTGGTAGATGTGCGTCGAGGCTCCGTTGGGCGGGGTGTACGAGTAGCGGACGGCGTCTTGCCCGGCGCTCCACCCGAACGGGCCGATCGTCCGTCCGGCCTCCACGGACCCTTTCACGTCGGTCGCACGGAGCGGGTTGCCGTCGCGCGCGAAGCTCCGGTCGATGAATGCGTCGAGGTCCGCTTCCACGATGGTGTAGAGCGCCTCGTGGTCGAGGAGATCGCGACGCAGCGTGATGTCGGTTGCGGTGGGTGGCGTCAGGCGTCGGCACGTCTCGTCCCACCAGATGTCGTCGTGGGTGGCGTGGTGGGTGTCCATGCCGTAGGTCCGTGCCGCAGCGGTGGCCAGCCCGGCGACCAGCACGAACAGTGCAGCGCAGCCCACGCGCACCGGTGACCATGACCTGTCCTGCGGAACGCCCATCGCGTCTCAGCGCCGCGCGCCGCGGACGAGTTGGGGGACGCTGCGAAGCGGCGGCCCCTCGGGAGCGGACTCGATGCCCGCGATGGTCGCACGGCACAGTGCGATCTGGTCGGCGAGGGCGCGCGCCTCCCTGTGCCGTGACAGCGCCTTCTCGAGTTCGCGCAGGCGCGGCAGCACGGGCTTGGCCGCGCCGCCGTAGGTCGCGAGGGTCTTCAGGCACCCGGTGATCCGGTCCTTCTTGCCCCAGAGCTCGATGTCCATCGCATCGATGCAGAGCTCCATGCCTTCGGCGATGCGGTGTCTGGCGAGGAACTCGAGCCCGCTGATCCGGATGCTGCTCGCGAACATCACGCCGCTGGGCGCCGGCGTCTCGATGGCCGCAACGATCTCGGGGAGGATCGGCGCGAGTTCGTCCAGATCCAGATTCCGGTAGATCGATTCGACGGCACCGCGCGCGCGGCCGTCGTCGTTCTGCAGCAGCCGAACGACCGCGCTGCGCAGCAGCTTGCGATCGATGCCGTCGAGGGACCGCGACAGCAGACCGGTCATGCCGAGTGCCCCGCCACGGTAGAAGAGGCAGAACGCCAGGTAGCGTTGCGTGAACTGCCGGGGATCCGAAGGATCGTCGCGCAGCGCGAGCTGGAGCATCTTCTCGGCCGCGCTGCGCGCGGGTGCTCCGATCGCGGCCAGTGCGTAGGCCGCCTGGATGCGGAGCCACACGTCGTCGGCGTCGAGGAGTGCCGTGAGGGCGGGGACAGCCTTTGCGCTCCGTTTTCCGAGGGCTGCGAGGGCTTCGCAGGCGCCGTAGCGAGACTCCAGTTCATTCGCCCGGAGGAGCTTCTGGATCGCAGCGAGGTCGGCGTCGTCGCGGCGTGCGAGTGCTTCTGCAGCCCGGTTCCGGACGGCGGGGGACCAGCTCGTCAGGAGGTCTCGAAGCTCGGCCTCGGACAGCGCGTCGTCGTGCGCGGCGCCCTTGTCCCACATGTCGTAGCCGCGGCCGGCTTGCACGACATCTTCGAGCTCTGCGCCGGTGAGCGGCGGAAAGCTCGCCGCGTCCCGTCCGGTGATCGCGAGCTTCCGGAGCGGCAGCGCCGAGGCGAGGACGAATGCGCCGGTGCAGTCCCAGTTCCCGTACTTGTGCTCCGCGCCGTCCATGCCGGCACCACCCTGGTAGGGGAAGCTGCCGTCGTGGGCGCGAGCCAGGTCGTAGTACCAGCGCTGCTCGCGGAGGAACGCGGCGGCGGCTCCTGGCCCCGCGCGCGCTGCCCCGAGCGCACCCCAGAGGAAGCTGAAGTAGTTGCCGGTATGGCCGAGCTCACGCTCGCCGTACGAGGCCACCGTCATGCGGGCGAAGAACGCGGCAGCCTCGGCGTTGCCCTGCAGGTCGAAGAGGATCGCTGCGACCGAGTTCTTGCCGTTGTCGTCGTGCATGTCCCAGCCGGGGCGGTGGTCCCCGTAGGGGATCGCGCCCTTGCCGGCGTAGAACTCGAAGAACCGGTTGCCTCGTTCGATCGCCGCCCCGATCTCCTTGCTGTCGATGCCGCAGCGCTGCGTGAGCACCAGCGCGAGCTGGCAGATGATACCCGCCTGGTTCAGCGCGCCGTAGCCGCCCAGGCTGCCGTGCAGGCGACCCTCGTTGAGGTCGGGCCACGCCATGCCGTGACCCCAGGTGCCGACGCCGCTCTGGCCCTCGGCGATCTTCTGTGCGTAGGCCTCGATCGCCTTCAGGACGGAGCGATCGCCGGTCGCGA
>JBEAPQ010000496.1:0-11317 GCA_041164325.1 Planctomycetota bacterium
CCTCGAAATGGCGCAGATGGCGCTCGCGACGCGCGCCTTCGCCGGGCGGCGGAGCACGGGCGCCCTGTTCCAGGGCAAGGCTGGCACGGTGGTCCAGTGGCATGCCGGAGTGATGAACAACTCCACGGCAGGCTTCGAGTTCGCTGGAACGCAGGACAACGACAGCAACGAGTTGGACTTCACGTTCGGAGCGCTGACGAGCTCCGACAACTGCACGACCGAGGGCTGGTCCGAGGGTGATCTCGCCCATGCGGGGGCCGCCTACATCACCGGCTTCAACGTGTTGATCGGCAACGGATCGTTCCCCGGCTCGGCCGCCGACAACGACATGACGACGGTCAACGCGTTCGTCGCGGGCAAGTCCGGCACTGGTCTCGCAGCCCAGGCCGAGATCTTCGTCCGCTCCGACGACGACGGCTCTGGTTCGGTGGACAACACCGGCTTCTACGTGCAGGGTTCCTACACGCAGCCGCCGGGAGACAGCACCCAGTGGGGCCTCGTAGTCCGCGCATCGGCCGTCGACGTCGAGCGTTTCACGATGGGCATCGGCGACCTTGCCGTCGCTCCGGGAACCGCGACCGAGATCAGCCTGGGCGTCAACGCCTACCACCATCGGCACAAGCTCAAGACCCAGGTCATGCTCAGCTTCCTGAGCCAGGAGCCGGACAGTGGAGACACGATCGACAGCACCGGCCTGGATGTGCTGTTCACGCTGATGTTCTGACCGCACTCGGCGCGCGCCGACTCCAGCCGTCGGGCCCGAGCGGACGATCACTCGATCCCGACCGGGGCCGTACGATCCTCTGGGTCGGCCGCACCGCATCGGCGAGCGCCGTGGCGCCCGCCTGGATGCGCTCCCGCGCCTCGTCGGCCACACGGAGCACGGTGTGCGTCATCGGTGGATCTCCCGACCCGTGCGGTCGACGACCTGTGGCCTCGTCACGTCGCCCAGCGTGCGGCCGACCTCCTGGGGCGAGATCGGCGGAAGGAGCCATGCCGCGCGATCCCGAGCTTCGCGCGCGAGATCATCCAGCGTGAGGATCCCCTGCAGCTTGCCTCCTTCGTCGACGACGGGAAGCCGCCGGACCTGGTGGAGCGCCATCCGTTGCTCAGCCTCAGCGATGTCTTCCTCCGGGCGGCACTCGTGCAGCGTCCGACTCATCGCCTGATCGACCCTGATCTCGTCGAGTCGGCTGCGCGCCTGGAGCGCCGCCAGGCAGACGTCCCGATCCGTGAGCATCGCGAGTGGTCGACCGAACGCGTCGACGACCACGACCGATCCACAGTTCGAGTCGCGCATCCGGCGCGCGGCGTGTTCGAGCGTGTCGCCGGGTTCGACTTGGACGACCCGCGCCTGCATGACGTCTCCGACCTTCATGGGATTGCTCCTTCGCGGACACGGTCCGCGCCGACCAAACCCAGCGGGAGATGCTCGACTTGCAGGTCGGGAGGGGTGCCGCACGACGCGGGGTATGCTCCCTGGACTTCCTCCGCTGCCCCTCCGATCCATGACCCACGTCGACGTGTTCAACGGCGATGCCGACGGCATCTGCGCCCTGGCCCAAGTCCGCAACGCCGATCCCCGACCGAGCCGACTGGTCACCGGCGTCAAGCGCGACATCGCCCTCGTCGCCAAGGCTGGCCTCACGTCCGGGGACGAGGCCACGGTCCTCGACATCTCGTTCGACAAGAATCGGGACGCGGTCGTCGCCGCGCTGGAGGCAGGCGCATCGATCTTCTACTGCGACCACCACTTCGCCGGGGAGATCCCGGACCACCCGCGGCTGACGACGCGCATCGACACGGCCGCCGAAGTCTGCACCAGCCTGCTGATCGACCAGCACCTGGGCGGGCAGTTCTCGGCCTGGGCCGTGACGGGCGCCTACGGGGACAACCTCGACCGGAGCGCGGAGGCCCTTGCCGACCGGATCGGACTCGACGGCTCGGAGCGCGCCACGCTGCGGCGCCTCGGCGTCTGCATCAACTACAACGGCTACGGCTCGAGCCTCGAGGATCTGCTGTTCGCACCGGCCGATCTCTTCGAGCGCGTGCGGCCATTCGCCGATCCGCGCACCTTCGTGCGGGAGGATCAGGAGGCCTTCGAACGGCTCACCGAGGGCTACGACGAGGACATGGCGAAGGCCCAGGCCATGGAGCCGATGCGCGTGGCAGATTCCGGGGCGGTGTTCGCACTCCCGGACGAGAGCTGGGCGCGCCGCGTCTCGGGCGTGTGGTCCAACGATCTTGCGAACGCGTCTCCGGATCGCGCCCACGCGGTGTTGACCGCGCGACCCGACGGCACCTGGCTCGTCAGCGTGCGCGCCCCGCTGAGCCGGCGTTCCGGCGCGGACGCGCTGTGTCGTCGCTACCCCACCGGAGGGGGCCGCGCGGCAGCGGCCGGCATCAACGCACTCCCGAGCGACCAGCTCGATGCCTTCGTCGAGGACTTCCTGGAGTCGTTCGCTGCGGCGGAATGACCGGACCTCGAAGGCACGGCCCCGCCTGAATCGACGCGACCGATCGGTCGTTGGTGAACCTTCGAGGCGATCGATGGGTCCGATCGGTCCGGGACCGGGACGTTGCCGCCGCCGGGACTGACAGCCCCGCGCCCTTGGGCTAACTTTCTGGGTCCTGCCCTCCCCGTCTCTCCCCTCCCCAGGGGCCCAAGCACGATGTCCCGCCCGCCCTTCGCGGCGCTCGCGGTGTTCCTCCTGACCGGCGTGGTCGCCGGCCAGGGGCTGGGCACTCCGTTCGCTCCGTTCGAGAACCCGGTGACGGCCGAGAAGGCCATCCTGGGCAAGGTGCTGTTCTGGGACGAGCAGCTTTCGTCGAGCAACGCGATGGCCTGCGGGACGTGCCACCAGCCCGCGCACGGCGGAGCCGATGACCGCGCTGCGATCCACCCGGGGCCGGACGGTGCGTTCGGCTCGCCCGACGACTCACTCGGGTCGCCCGGCGTCGTGCGTGCAGACTCCGCGGGGCGGTTCTCGCACAGCAGCGTGTTCGGACTCGACGAGCAGGTCACGCGCCGTATCGCACCCTCGGTGATCGGGGCGGCCTACTTCAGCACGCTGCGCTGGGACGGACTCGCCACGGAGACCTTCGTCGATCCGGGCACCGGGCAGCTGAAGATCATGTTCGGAGGTGCCCTCGAGCACCACGCCGCCGGGCCGCCGACCAACCCGGTCGAGATGTCGGACGAGGGCGTCACATGGAACGCCATCGCCGCGCGCCTCGGGACCGTGCGGCCCCTCGCGCTGGCGTCCGACCTTCCGACCGATGTCGCGACGGCGCTCGCGGGTGATCCGGACTACGGCGAGCTGATGCGCCGCGCGTTCGGCGACCGTGCGATCACGTCGGAGCGGATCATCTACGCGATCGCGACCTACCAGCGGACGCTGGTGCCCGACCAGTCGCCGTGGGACCGCTACCAGGCGGGCGACCCCACCGCCCTGCGCCCGAACGAGCTCGCGGGGCTCCAGCTCTTCGAGGGGACGGCGGGCTGTGCGACCTGCCACCCGGCGCCGCTGTTCTCCGACGGAAGCTTCCGCAATCTCGGTCTTCGTCCGGTCAACGAGGACCGCGGCTGGCAGATCGCCACCGGCGACCCGATCGACCGCGGCAAGTTCAAGGTGCCCACGCTCCGCAACATCGGACTCCGCAGCCGATTCATGCACCACGGCGCGTTCACCAGCTTGGGCGCGGTGGTCGACCTCTACGCAGCCGGCGGCGGGACCTTCCCCGACAACCGGGACCCCGCCCTGCTTCCGTTCTCGCTGACGCCGACCGAGCGCTCCCAGCTCGTCGCGTTCCTCCGCAACGCGCTGACCGATCCGCGAGTCGCGGCCGAACTGCCGCCCTTCGACCGACCGACGCTCGCCTACGAACGCCACGCGGGCCGCTTCGGCGCGGACCACCCGGGAAGCGGCGGGATCGCCCCGCAGGCCCTCGATGACGCGCCGCTCCTCGTCGGCGGGCCCTACCGACTGGGCGTCGCGGACGCTCTCGGTGGCGCGGTCGCGGCGTTCGTGCTGTCGACGGCCCAGGCGCCCGCCGGGACGGCCCTCGGACCGGTTCCGATCCACCTGTCGCTGACTGCCCCGCACGCGATCCTGCCGTTCGCGTTGGCCGGCTCCGGCCCCGGCAACGGCTTCGCGACCCTCCTGTTCGACATCCCGAACGACCCCAACCTCGCGGGTCTGCCGCTCCTGAACCAGATCTTCGTCGTCGACCCCGCCGCAGCCGGCGGGCTCGCCGCCACGTCCGGAGGCGGTGGCACCGTCTTCCGACGCCCCTGAGACCTCCCCCGACCGCACACACGGACCATCTCCACCATGCGCTCACTCCTGACCATTCCTTTTCTCCTCAGCGCGATGGCCGCTGCCCAGGCACCGACGATCGCCACGGTCAGCGACCCGGTGTCCCCGGGCACGGTGGGCGACCAGCTGCTGTCCCTCGATGAAGCGATCCAGCTGGCGAACGGCACCCTCCCGATCGCATCGCTCTCGGCGGCCGAACAGGCGCAGCTGACCGGCACCGGGACGCCCACCGTCGTCGAGATCGACGCAGCCACCACGCCGACGATCACGCTCCAGGCCACGCCGAGCCCGATCGATCGACCGGCAGCCGGGGGCATCTTCGAGGTGCGCGGCGTGGGTGGACGCCCCGTTCTCGACGCGACCGCCACCGCGCTCGGACTCCGCGTCCGCACGAACGGCGCCGCGCTGTCCAACCTGGAGCTGCGGGGCGGCCAGGTCGGCATCGACGCCGACTCGTCGGCGGGCATGGTGATGAACACCCGGCTCCTGCTGAGCGGCCTGCACGTCACCGGCCAGAGCCAGACGGGCATCAAGCTGTCCGCGGTCGGCATGATGCGGATGCTGATGGTCACGCTGACCCACACGAGCTTCGAGGGCCTCCACACGGCCGTCGAAGTCGACGACCGCTCGATGAACGGCCCGGTGATGGCTGACCTCGAGTTCGTGACGTTCGAGAACGTCGCGCGCGGCCTGTTCGCCAGCGTGAACGCGACCGGCGCCATGACGATGCTCCGGCTCTGGCGCTGCAAGATGACCCAGAGCGAGCGCCTGGCCGTCGTGCGGCATGACCCCACGTCCGACCAGCGCATCATGCTGATGCTGGTGGCGAGCGCCTTCGAGACCACCGACGACACGGTCGACGCGACGGGCTCGTCACTGGTCGAGACCGCCGTCCACGTCCACGCGTCCGACATCCTGCCTGCGCCCGGCAAGAACGCGTTCATCCTCGGCCCGTCGACCGCGCGAATCGACTTCCACGCCAGTGAGAACACGATCCGCGGGGACCTGGACATCGAAGAAGGCCCGCTCAACCGGCGTCTGTGGGCTTGGAACAACCAGTTCGTCCACGGAACGATGTCCGTCCGCAACCTCGGTGCGCCGAACAGCTTCCGCTGGAACCGCTTCGAGAACTGCACGATCCGCAACGACGCGGCGAGCACGGCGGCATTCCAGCACACGTCGTCGGAGTTCGTCGGCTGCACCTTCGACGGCCAGGCCTTCGCCGCGCCGATCGCGCTGGAGAACTGCCTCCTCGAGAACTGCACGCTGACCGGCAACGTGACCCAGGTCTCGCCGGCGCCGTCCGCGTGGCTCGGCGACGCCTGGGCATCGACCGACACCCCGTCGATCGGCTCGACGCTCGCCCTCCATCTCGATCTTCCGGCCGGGATGATGGGAATCTGGCAGATCGGCGTGTCGAACTCGCGCGTGATCCTGACCCAGGAGCCGTGGCGCGACTACGCGTTCGTCCGCCCGAACATCCTCGTGCCGGGCATCTACGCCTACCGGTCCACGGTCTCGATCCCGGTCCCGAACGACGCCGGCCTGATCGGGCAGGAGCTCTACTGCTGGCCGACGACGGCGCCGTTCCTCGGCCAGTCGCACGTGCCGCCGATCAACCTGCCGCGCGGCGTGCACCTGACGATCCGCTGAGCGGCTCCCGCCGGCACTCGTGGGCAGGCGGGCTGACGGGACTCAGCCGCCCCGCTCGTCTTCGGACGAGCGGAGGATCTGCGCAACGATCCTGCGGACGACCACGGCGGGAATCGCCAGCGTCTCGATGCGCCCGGCGCGCGCGATGTTGACGCCGACGGCGCGGCCCTCGACGTCGAGGACCGGCCCTCCACACGACTCCGGGCGAAGGATCGTGTCGTGTTGGAGAACGAGCCCGAAGCCCGCACGCACGTTGCTGAGCGGTCCCCACAGCGGCTCCTGCTCGCTCGGAGCTCCACGTCGATCGCGGCGCAGCGTTGCCTCGACCTCGAGCTCCTCATCACCGCGACGGACCCGCAGCTGGATCTTGTCGCCCGGCGCGCGGGCCTGCACGGCACGCACGAAGTCGGTCCGATCACCCAGCTCCTTCCCGTCCAACGACAGGATCACGTCCTGGGCAAGGAGACCGGCTGCGGCCGCAGCCGTCTCGGGTTGGACGAGACTGAGCTTCACTGTGCCGGGCACGGTGTCCAGCTGGACGCCCAGGTAGCCGCGCTGCGACGAGTGCTCGTAGGCAGCTGCACCGAAGACACCGATGCCCAGCACCGACGTCGTGCCGTCCGTCGAGACGAACCAGGCCCCGGGCGTTGGTTCGGCTTCCGCCCACCGCACCGGCACGAGCCCGCTCGGATCCGCGAGGCGGAGCACCGCGAGGTCCTCCAGCTCGTCGACGCCCACGCGGATCACCGGACGAGGTTCGGCATCGCCCACGACACAGGTCAGCACCCCGGCGTCGCCGAGCTCACTGGACTTGGTCACGAGGTGCCCTCGTCCGTCGACCACCGTCGCCAGGGCACAGACATTTCCGTCCCGTCGGATCGCGACGGCGCAGCGTCCTGCCCGGGCAACGACCGGGGCGAACACGCCGACGACACGGGGCTCATCGCGCAGGGAGCGGATCCGGCTGCGCTGGGCTGAGGCATCCGCCGCCACAAGGGCTCCCACCACGAGCAGCAGGAGCCTCTTCGTGGAAACGGGCCTCATGACCCCCTCCGCGGCAGCTCGACCTCGAGTTCGAGGACTTCCTCGCCCCGCTGGATCCGGAATAGCACCTGGTCGGACGCGCGGTTCCGCAGCGCCTCCGAGTAGGCAGGCCGACCGTCGATCTCCTTCCCGTCGACCTCGAGGATCCGGTCGCCCGCTGCGAAGCCCGCCTCGTCCGCGCGCGACTCGTCGACCACCTCACGCACGACCATCCGCCCACCCTGCGTCGCGCGCTCGAACCGGAGTCCGAGCGGCTGGAACGCCGACCGCGTGGGCTCCGGGCCGACGACCTGCCCGGCCAGGAGCGCATCCCACTCGCTGTGGAAGGCATCGATCGGCACGTGCATGTTCTGCGCGAGGTTCCGCGAGATGCGGCTGTTGATGCCGATGACCCTCCCCTCCATGTCCAGGAGCGGACCGCCCGAATCGCCTCCCTGCATCGTGCAGTCGGTCACGAGATAGCCAGACTCCGGAACGCGGAGTACCCGACCCAGCCGTGCCGGCGCCGACCGACCGGGCTTTGCGCCGCTGGCGTGGCCGAGCATCAGACACCACTGTCCCGTGGCGAGGTCGGCCGATCGCCCCATCGGGCAGGTCGGGAAATCACCTTCCGTCGTCACGCGGACGAGACCCGTGTCGGTCATCCGATTGAGGCCCAGGCTGACGCCTTCGATCGCCCGCCCATCGTGGAGTTCGATCCGGACCTTCTTGCCTGCTTCCTCCGTGACGTGACCTGCCGTCAGCACGAGGCCGCCGTCGATCAGGACACCCGTCGCGCCCGGCAGACTCACCACGGCGGGCAGCACACGCGCGAGCAGTGCCTGGACGTGCTCCTGCATGGCGCGGGCTTCGGCGAGGTTCGCCGGGGCCTCGCCCGCGAAGATCGCGGCGAGCCGCTCCTTGGTCGGCGGTTCCGCCTGGGCAGGGAGAGCTGCCGCGAGGCTCAACGCCCACGGCAGGATCGAGGGAATCGGACGCATGACGAATCAGTCGGGGCGGGGCAGTCGACCCGAGGATAGCGCCGATTCCGGAGAGCAAGAGTCGCGGCCGGGTCGCGACCGACACTCTCGACGTCAGTGGGGGGTCGAGCGCCGCAGCGATTCCTCGAGCGCGCTCAGCTCTTCGGCCTCGAAGCGCTCTGTCTTCCGCAGCATCCCGACGAAGTGCTCGATCTCGTGGTCCTTGGCCGGAAAGCCACAGTTGCCTTCGGGGCCGTCCGAAGTCGCCAGCGGAGCCAGGTCGGCGTCCGTGAAGGCGAACCACGGGATCCCGCCCTTTCGACCCTGGCGAATCAGCGCGGCGACGGTCTTGCCGTGCGTCATGCGGTCCTGGTCGATCTTGACGTCGACGAAGACACGCGCCAGCAGCGGCTCGACGTTCGGCTTCGCCATCCAACCCTCGAGCTTGTGGCACCAGCCACACCACGGCGCGCCGATATGGACGAACATCAGCCGACCGGACTCGCGGGCCTCTTGCTGGGCCGCCGCAATGCGCTCGCAGGCGTCCACGGGCACAGCGATGTGCGCCTCGAGGAACTCGAGGACCTTGGCCGGATCGTGCTTCGGGCCGTCCTCCAGTTCAGCAGTGTCCTTGTGGGTCACCGTCTGCCCGTCCGCACCGACGATCGTCAGGTAGGGGTAGCCATGCGCACGGTGATCCGATCCGAACCGCGCGGAGAGCTCGACGTGCTTGTCGCCGCGTCCGATGTCGACGTGGACGAGTTCGTACTCATCACGCATCACGCGACGCACCGCGGGATCCGCCTTGAAGACCTCGTCGAGCTTGTAGCACCAGCCACACCAGTTGCCGCCGTACATCAACAGCACCCGCTTGTTGTCCCGCTTCGCCACCGCGAGCGCTGCGCCGACGAGCTGCTCGGCGTCGGCCGCCTCGTCGTAGATCGGCTTGCGCTCGGTCTTGGGCGCCTGGACGAGCGGCGTCGGTTTCTGGGATTCCTGGGCCGTGCCGGGAGCTACCGCGACGAACAGGGCCAGGGAGACAGCGAAGGGGAGTGTGTGCTTCATGGTCGGTCGAGGTCGAGACGCGCGGAGTCTCCCAGATCGTGATGCTGGTTGGATCCCGGTCTCCGCCATTCGGCGAGGATCCCCCGCCTCCGCCCGGGCGCATGGCACGGTCCGAGGGCCCGGGCTAGCATCTGGAACCTCGCGCGCGCGGCCAGACGGCCGAGCACGCCTGCCCCCCATGAGAACCCCCGCACGCATCGAGCCTCGCCTCCTGGGCCAGATGACCAAGCGGCGGGTCGTGGACGTGCTGCGCGCCCGAGGCCCGAGTTCGCGCGCCGAGATCGTCCGCCAGACGGGGATCAGCGCCCCGACGATCTCCAAGGCCGTGGGCTCGCTGCTGGAGGCCGGACTGCTGGAGGAGAGCGACGTGCCCAGCAGTTCCGCGGTGGGTCGGCCGGGCCGGCCGCTGATGCTGGCGACGCGGACCTCCCACGTGATCGGTGTCGCCCTCGACGCGGATCGCATCCGCACGGTCGCAGCCGGTCTCGACGGGGCGCTCTACGCCGAGACCCTCACGGAGCGACCGACGCCGGGCACCTACCCGGAACTGCTCGCTTCCGTGGTCGACATGCTGACCCCCATCCTGACCTCGGACATCAACGTCCAGGGGATCGGACTCAGCACACCGGGTCTGACCGACCAGGTTCGCCAGGAAGTGGTCCTGTCCCCGAACCTCCCTTGCACCAACGGGCGATCCCCATCTCTGGACCTCCAGGCGCGCCTCGGCGTGCCGTGCTGGGTGGTCCACGAGACCCACGCCCTCTGTCTCGCCGAGCGCCTCCAGGGTGGTGCCCGGGCGCTCGACGACTTCGTGATGCTCGATGCCGGAGCGGGGCTCGGACTCGGCGTCGTCCAACGGGGTGAGTTGATGCACGGCCACCGCGGCCTCGCGGGCGAGCTGGGCCACCTGACGATCGAGCCCGACGGTCTGCTCTGCGGCTGCGGCAACCGCGGCTGCCTGGAGACACGTGCAACCGACACGGCGCTGCTCCGGGATGCGAGCCAGACGCTGGGCCGCACGCTCGATCTCGACGAGCTCGTGCGCATCCTCGCCACGCCCTCGGCCGAGCGGGACGCCGTGGCGACGGACATCGAACGTGTGACCACATGGCTCGCCGTTGCGATCGCCGGAGCCATCAACCTGTTCAATCCCCGTGCACTGTTCGTGCATGCGCGCTGGCCCCAGGCCGCTCCTGCGTTGTTCGCCGAGGTCCGTCGGCAGGCCCAGCAGCGCGCGCTGCGCCCCTCGGCCGCGAACTGCCCGATCGAGTTCGCGACGACCACCAAGCTGCAGGGCGCGGTCGCCAGCGGCCTGCAGCGGCTCTTCGACCTCGAGACGCACTGAGGCCCCGTGGTCACGCGGTCCAGAGCCTGTGACCGGAGCCGCCTCCCGCGCATCCGCAGACTGGGGACGGCCTGCCTCGTGGCCACGCTCGGGAGCCTCGCGCCCGCAGCGGCACAGATCGCGGAATCGACCGTCCTCGTCGTCAACGGAGCATCCGAGGCATCCCGCACCGTCGGCCGCGCGTGGTCCCGGCTACGTGGGATCCCGGCCGGACACACGCTCGTGCTCGAAGACGTGCCGCAGACCGAGGGCGTGATCCCCGTCGACGACTTCCGGGAGGCGATCCTCCGACCCCTGCGCGCGTGGATCGATGCGCGCGGCCTCACCGGGCAGACGTCGCTGATCACGTTCTCCGTCGGGTTTCCCTACGGCGTCGACTTCGCCGCCGACGCGCGCCAGCAGGCCCTCGACCTCGAGCCGCCGATCTCACCGATCGCGTCCCTGACGTCGATGACCTACCTCGGCGGACATGTCGAGCGAGCGGACGCACGGGCCTACTTGGCGCTCGACGCAAACCACTCGTTCGCCGGACCTTCGCGGGGCCAGCCGCTCGGAGCGACCCGCGCCCTCGCACCCGGCGAGGGGGTGTTCCTGCCCGCCGCGATGCTCGGCTACGTCGGCCCGAACGGCTCGACGGTCGACCAGGTCATCTCCTACCTGACGCGCAGCGCAGCGGTCGACGGAACGTGGCCGGACGGCACGATCTACCTCTTGGCGAACGATGACGTGCGCGCGAACACGCGCGAACCGCTGTTCACCGATGCGGTGCAACGACTGCAGGACGGCGGTTTCGCAGCACGCATCCTGACGAAGGGTGTCGACGGCGAGGACGGGGTCCTGCCCCGGGGGCACGAGGACGTGCTCGGCCTGGTCGCCGGGATCGCCGGATTCGACTGGGGAGGCTCGGGCAGCGCGTTCGTCGCCGGCGCCCT
>JBEAPQ010000497.1:0-4771 GCA_041164325.1 Planctomycetota bacterium
CGGCGGCGTGCCCCGAGCGCTTTCCTGCTCGGCCTTGCGTGCACGATGCCGTTCCTCACGGGCGGGCTCGCCACGGCATGGATGGGCGTCGCGCTCGGCGCGCTCTGCGTGCTGGCCGGACTCCTGCGGATCGACCGAGCCGACCGGCGCACCACGGCCCTCCACACGCTCGCGGCAGGAGCCTTCACGTTCTTCTGCACGGCTCCGCTCTGGAGCCCGTGGCTCGCGGCTCCTGGGTCGGCACCCCGCATCGGAGGCACGGAACCGCTTCCCGTCGCAGGCCTGCTCGGACTCGCTGCGCCCGACCTGTTCGGGGAGAGCGGAGTCGCCGTGACCGCGCCGATCGCGGCCATGCGCGCGGAGGCGCAGGTCTCGGCGTTTGCCCTCTACCCCGGGGTGCTCGTCCTGATGGTCGCACTCCTGGGACTCCTCCGTCCGAAGCGGACCTGGATCCCGCTGTTCTGGATCTGCGTCGTCGGACTGGCGCTCGTCCTGTCGATCGAACATCCGCTCACGCGCGCGCTCCATCGCGCCCTTCCCGATCTCGGCGCGCATCCCGCAGCCCCGCTCGCCGTGTTCCACCTCGGCGTCGTCATCCTCGTCGCGTTGGGACTCGAGAACTTCTTCGACGCACCCCGCGCCCGGCCGCTGGCCCTGCCGATCGTGGCCACGTCGATGCTCGTCGGGTCCGCAACGGTCGCCGCAGCTTTGGTGTCCGGCACCGCCGCGAGCCTCCTCGCCGAACTGGATGTGCCGGACCGTGACGCGTGGATCGGTCGAGCCCACGCCGTCGCACCACGTGTGCTCCTGGCGGGCGCAGCACTCGCTTCGGTGTTCCTCGCTTGGCAGCGACTCGGCGTCCTGCGTCTGAAGCGGCTCGTGGCCATCCTCGCGCTCGGCGAAGTGCTGATCCTCGGCATGGCTCGCCATGCCGACCACGCAGACGTCCAGGAGACGGTCGACCAGCGCGTGGAGGCACGCGGTCGAGATGCGCTCACGATCCTGGGCGCGGCGCCCCCCGGGTCCGCGATCCAGCCCTCCGCCCAGGCCTCCCCCAGCTTCGCCACGAGCTACCGAACCCTCGACCGCAGGCCGACGGCCGCCGAAGTCCGCTCCCAGAGCACCCTGCTCGTCGAAGCGCCCGACGTTGGCTTCGGGTCCTCGACGGCGATCGTGGAGACGTTGGCCCCGGGTTCCGCACGCCGCTCCCTGACCTTCGAACCCGCGCCCACGACCCGCCTGCTCCTCGTGCCGTCCCACCATGACGAGGGCTGGGAAGCCCGCACCGATCGAGGCACAGCCGACGTCTACCGCGCCCATCGGACGCTGATGGCCGTTGCGATCCCGGCCGAAGCCACGCGCGTCGACCTCGTCTACCGAGAGCCAGGCCTCGCGCGCGGGCTGGCCCTGGCCGCGTTCGGCGTGGTCTTGGCACTCGGACTCCTGGTCTGTCAGCGGCGATAAGCGTCTGCGACAGCGTTTCGCGAGCGCTCGTCACGCACTCCCCGGCCGACGCGGAGCGGCGGAGCGTCCGACAGCTCGCAGCGCGTCACCGGTCGTCGACACAGGCTGTCCCAGAACGAACGCCCGAGGAATCGCGGCGCGCCGATTCCGCAGGTCCAGCCGGTCAAACCTGCCGCCGGTGCCGGATGACGGTCCCCTCGACCAGGAACACGACGTCTTCGGCGATGTTGGTCGCGAGGTCGGCGATGCGCTCCATCTGCCGCGCGCACGACAGCAGCTGCAGGTGCCGGTGGATCGTGCCGACGTCGGCCCGCATCGCCTCCTCGCCGGCGACGAAGACCTGCCGGTTGAGCTCATCGATCTCGTCGTCGCGTTCCCGGATCTCGCGCGCGAGCCGCGTGTCTTGCTGGACGAACGCATCCAGGCTGTCACGCAGCAGCGCGCGCGTCTTGACCGCCATCCGCTCGAGTTCGGCGGGGAACTTCAGCGGCGGCTTCGCACACAAGTCTGAGGCCCGCTCGGCGAGGTTCGCAGCGAGGTCGCCGGCACGCTCCAGGTCGTTGTTGACCTTCAGGATCGTCAGGATGACCCGCAGATCGCTCGCGACCGGCTGATGCAACGCGAGGATCTTCTGGCACTCGACCTCGATCGCGACTTCACACTCGTCGATCGCGTCATCCCCCGTCAACACCTCGTCCGCGAGCTCCGGTCGACGATCCACCAGGGCCGTGATGGCCTTGTTCACGGCCGACTCCACCATCGCACCCATGTCGAGGATCCGCGACTTCAGGCTCTCGAGATCGCGATGGAGATGGACGCTCATGGCAGCTCAGGAAGTGGTTCGATGGGTCCGCGAGTCAGGTTCCGTCCAATTGATGTCCGGTCCGCACCGGGCTGCCCGCGCATCATGCGAGCGGGAGCTTCACCGTGAAGCGCGTGCCCTCGCCGGGTGCGCTGTCCACCGACACGTCGCCCCGGTGCGCGATGCACACGTGCTTGACGATGGAAAGGCCGAGCCCGGTCCCGCCGAGCTCTCGTGAGCGCGCTTTGTCGACGCGGTAGAAGCGCTGGAAGATCCGCTCCAGGTGCTTCCGCTCGATGCCGATCCCGTCGTCCTCGACCACGAGGAGCGCGTGCTGGTCCTCGGTCGTCAGTGCGATCCGGACGTGCCCTCCCGCGGGCGTGTACTTGATGGCATTGTCGATGAGATTGCCGATGAGGAGACGCATCGAGTCCATCTCGGCGAGCACGCGGACCGGCGCAGAGGGCAGCTGCTGGCCCATCCGGACGCCCTTGTCCTCCGCGTGTTGCACGTGCGCCGCGTGGCAATCGGACACTGCGATGCGCAGGTCCACGAACTGCATCTCCCCGATCGGAGAGTCCGACTCGAGACGCGACAGCGTCAGCAGGTCGGTCACGAGCGACGACAGCCGCATGGCCTGGTCACGGATGCGTGCGATGAACCGATCCCGCACGCCGGGCTCCATCGCTGGATCGTCGAGGACCGTCTCGACGATCCCACGAATGGCGGTGATCGGCGTCTTCAGCTCATGGCTGACGTTCGCCACGAAGTCCCGGCGGATGGCCTCCAAGCGACGGAGCTCGGTCACGTCATTCAGCATCATCACTGCGCCGACGATCTCGCTATCGGCGTCGACCAGCGGCGTGGCGTGGATCCCGACGTATCGATCGCGCGGAGGCTGCACCACGCGCAGCTCCATCTTCTCCTCCTGCCCATCGCCGAGCACGCGCGCGAGGATCTGATGGATCTCGCGCACGCGCGTCACCTCGAGAACGCGGCGTCCATCCGTGTTGGCCGACTGGACCCCCAGGATGCGGGCTGCCGCAGCGTTCATGTGGACGATCCGTTCTTCGGCGTCGACGGCCACGATCCCCTCCACCATCACGCCGAGGATGGCGAGCACCTTGTTCCGGTCGGTCGTCATCGTGTCGACCCGCGCCCGACTGGCATCCTTCAGGTCCTCGATGGCGAGGCCGAGCTCGCGGAACGGCCCCCGCTCCGGCACGCGGATCGGACTGTCGAACTCTCCGGACGCGAGCTGATCGACCGAAGACGCGAGAGCCTGCACCGGCCGATCCACGCCGCGCGCCCACATCCAAGCCGCCCCGGCCGCGAGCAGCGCGCCGCAGAGCACCGCCAGGGCGAACCGCTCTTCGAGTTCGGACGCGAGGCTCGGTCGTTCGCTGCGGAGCACGCCCAGGCGAAGGAACCCGAGAACCGCACTGTCACCACTCGAGAGCCGCACCGTCCGCATCCGCACGATCCGTTCGGCAACGTGGTCCATACGCTCCGAGCTGGCGAAGCCCACGGCGCGCGCGAGCGCGATGTCGGAGCGGGCGAGCTCGGCGGTCACCCGCGGGTCGTCGGCGGGGTCGGTGTCCCCGAGGACCAAACCCTCGGAGTCGAACACCGTCAGCCGCATGCCGTCCTCGCGGAGCAACATCTCGGCCGGTTCGCGCTGCCCCGCGGGCTGCGTGAGCCAAGCCGTGACCGGCCTCGCCAGCACGCGCGTGCCGAGCGCGAGCCGCTCACCCTCGAGTTCGACCTCGTTCCGCTCGGCGAGTTCGGTCACAGCCCCCTGCAGGAACCACAGCGCAGGCAGCACCACGAGGCACGACCCGGCGAGGAACCGGAGGAACAGAGGGGACGGCCTCATGTGGACTTGGCTTCAGGATTCCGCCGGACGCAGGCGGAGCGGGTCGCGCTCAGTCTCCCGCGGACCCGGCCCGGGCGACAGCGTCACTGAATCGATACCCGACTCCGCGCACGGTCTCGATGCGGTGCCGCTGGCTGCCAAGCTTCTTGCGCAGAGCCCCGATGTGGACGTCGATGTTCCGGTCGAGGACGACGGCATCCTCTCCGATCACCCGGCTGAGAAGGTGGTCCCGCGTGAAGACCCGGCCCGGATGCGATGCCAGGAAGTGGAGCAACCGCATCTCGGTCGCCGTCAGCGTGATCGGCTCGCCGTCGATCTTGACCTCGTGGCGCGTGACGTCGATCGCGAGGCCTTCCACAGCGATTCGCTCGGACTTGCCGGCCTGCTCACGGAGCTGCCCACGCCGGAGCACGGCGCCGACCCGGGCCACGAGCTCCTTGGGGCTGAACGGTTTGGTCACGTAGTCGTCGGCCCCCACTCCGAGCCCCAACACCACGTCGGCCTCCTCACCCTTGGCCGTCACCATGATGATCGGGATGCCCGCGGTCACCGGGTCCTGCTTGAGACGGCGACAGATCTCGAGCCCGTCGATCCCCGGCAGCATCAGATCGAGCACCACGAGATCGGGC
>JBEAPQ010000498.1:0-7437 GCA_041164325.1 Planctomycetota bacterium
TGGGCCGTGCGGAGCTTCTGGCGGATCGCCGCCATGCTGATGATCGCGAGCATCCAGCCGAGGCCGGAGCCGACGCCGAACACCACCGACTGCGGCAGCGAGTAGTCGCGTTCGACCATGAACAGCGACCCGCCGAGGATCGCGCAGTTCACGGCGATCAGCGGCAGGAAGATGCCGAGCGACGCGTAGAGCTTGGGGCTGTACTTGTCGATCGCCATCTCGACGATCTGCACCATCGCGGCGATCGTCGAGATGTAGAAGATCAGCCCGAGGTAGCGCAGGTCGGTGCCCGGCAGACCCGCCCAGGACAGCGCGTCCGGACGGAGCAGGTAGTTGTAGATCGCCCAGTTCACCGGCAGCGTGATCGTCTGCACGAAGACGACCGCGATGCCGAGACCGATCGCCGTGTCGACGCGCTTCGAAACCGCGAGGTACGAGCACATCCCGAGGAAGAAGGCGAGCAGGATGTTCTCGACGAACATCGCCTTCACCGCGAGGCTGATCAGGCCGCTGATGCTGTCGTCAGCGGCGGGGAGGAAGGCCAGGGGAAGCATGATGGAGTCCACCTTGGTCGGTCAGGAATCAGGGGTCGTGGGGTGTCCGTGCAGGATCAGTGCGATTCCGTGTAGCCGGAGATGCCGCGCTGGACCCAGACGATGACGCCGAGGAGCAGGAACGCGCCCGGCGCCAGGACCATCAGGCCGTTGTTGAAGTAGAAGCCCCCGGCGTCGGCGTAGACCGAGGCGGGGATCACGCGGACGCCGAACAGCGTGCCGCTGCCGAACAGCTCGCGGAAGAACGCGACCGCGAGCAGGATCCACGAGTAGCCCAGCGCGTTGCCGAGGCCGTCGAGGAAGCTCGGCCACGGCTTGTTCGCCATCGCGAACGCCTCGGCGCGCCCCATCACGATGCAGTTCGTGACGATCAGGCCGACGAAGACCGACAGCCCCTTGGCGACGTCGAACGCGAAGCGCTTGAGCAGGATGTCGACCAGCGTCACCAGGCTCGAGATGACCACGAGCATGATGATGATGCGGATCTTCGACGGGATCATGTTGCGGAGCAGCGAGATGATCGTGTTGCTCGCGCAGAGCACAGCGATCACGCCGACGCACATCAGCACGGTCTGGTCGAGCTTGATCGTGACGGCGAGCGCGGAGCAGATCCCGAGGACCTGCAGCGCGATCGGGTTGTTGTCCCAGAGCGGATCGAGGACTGCCTTCTTCTCGGCCTTCCCGAACAGCGGGGCGGCAGGCGCCTTGGCCGGCGCGGGCGCGACAGCGGTGGTCATGGCTCAGATCACTCCGTGCGGTTCTTCTTGAAGAAGGGCTCGTAGCGCTCGAGGTCCGACTTCACGAACTTCGTCACGCCGTTGCTGGTGATGGTCGCGCCCGAAAGGCCGTCGACCATGTGGGACTTCTCGTAGGCGACCGAGGAGTCGACGACGCCCTTCTTGAGCTGGACGCCGACCACGTTCCCCTGCGCGTCGAGAACCGACTTGCCGGGCCACTGGGCCTGCCAGTTGACGTTGTCCACTTCGCCGCCGAGGCCGGGGGTCTCGGCGTGCTTGTAGAACGTGATGCCCTTGACGGTCGCGAGATCCGGCTCGAGGGCCAGGAAGCCGTAGAGCGTGCTCCACAGCCCGTAGCCCGAGATCGGGATGCACCAGGCCACCGTTGCGCCCGCGTCGTCCTTGCGGCGGAACACGGTCGCGAACTCGCGGCGATCGCCTTCCGGCTTCTTGCCCTCTTCGCGACGCAGGCCGGCGAGGTCCGCGATCAGGTACTCGGTCTCGACCATGTCGACGACCTCTTCCTGGGTCTCGGTGCCCTCGACACCGCCCTGCTTGACCGGGCGCTCCACGTCCTCGCGCTTCACCTGGAGCACCTTCTCCTCGATGAAGTTGTCGTAGAGGTTGCGGAGCTCCTCGTCGGACTTCGGCTCGGTCCGCTCGTAGAGGCCGACGGCGATCAGGACGTTCTTCTGCTGGTCGAACAGCTCGTTGGCAGCGATGTCCGCCGCGAACGTGTTGTAGGCCGCCGACAGGCAGACCGCGCTGATCGCGCAGACCGTCACGGCGAACGTGACGACGTAGGCGTTGCTCTTCCTATCCAAGACGCACCTTCCTGCGCTTGATGTTGGACTGGACGACGAAGTGGTCGATGGTCGGCGCGAAGGCGTTCAGCAGCAGGACCGCCAGCATCATGCCTTCCGGGTAGGCCGGGTTGACGGCGCGGACGAGCACGGTCACCGCGCCGATCAGGATTCCGTAGACCCACTTGCCGGCGTTGGTCTCGGGGCTCGACACGGGATCGGTCGCCATGAAGACGATGCCGAACGCGAAGCCGCCCATGACCAGGTGGTAGTGCGGCGGCAGGCCGCCCAGGCCGTCGAGAGAGCCCGCCGTCAGGTTCATGACGAAACCCATCGCGAACAGACCGGCGATGCCGCCGACCATCGTCCGCCAGGAGGCCACGCCGAGCGCGATCATCAGGAGCGCGCCGATCAGGGCCGCGAGCGTGCTGGTCTCACCCGCGCTCCCGGGCACGAGGCCCGTGAACAGGTCCCACCACGTGAAGCCGGCCTGCGTCAGCGCATCGACCGACGACTCGACGAGGGGCAGGCCCTCCGACTCGAAGTGGTTGCCGGCGAGCTTCGCGTTGGCTGCGACCGACAGCGCGGTCGGGCCCGAGTAGCCGTCGATCAGGTCGCGCGTGCCGTTGCCCGCCACCCAGACGCGGTCACCCGACATCTGCGCCGCGTAGGCGAAGAACAGGAACGCGCGCGCCATCATCGCCGGGTTGAAGATGTTGGTGCCCGTCCCGCCGAAGATCTCCTTCGCGAGGATGACCGTGAACGCGCAGGCGAGCGCAAGCTGCCACAGCGGGATCGACGCCGGCACGACCAGCGCGATCAGCATGCCGCTGACGAGGTAGCCTTCACTGACCTCTTCGCTCCGCCAGATCGAGAACAGCACCTCGATCGTCAGGCCGACGCCGTAGCTGACGATCAGGATCGGCAGCATCTGCTGGAGGCCGAAGACCACCTGGTCCGCGAAGCCGATCGCCGCGAGGTCCGGCGCGTACTCGGCGCCGAAGACCAGCGACTGCAGCCAGCCGACCTGGTCCGGATACGGGTTGGCCGTGCCGTCCCCCACCATCTGCGCCAGCGCCGCGAAGTGCTGGTAGCCGGTGTTGAAGATCGCCATCAGCAGACACGGCACCATCGCGATGATGACCATCGACATGGTGCGCTTCAGGTCCATGTAGTCCCGCACGTGGGGACCGGACTTCGGCGTCGAGTGATGCGGCGTGAAGAGGAAGGTCTCCAGCGCGTCGAACGCCGGCCAGACCTTGTGGAACTTGGAACCCGGCTCGGCGTAGAGCTTCCGGGTGTTGTCGACGATGTTGCGAAGGAAGCGCATCGGGTTCAGCTCTCCCGCTCGTAGAGGTCGAGGCCCTTGCGGATGACGGCACCAACGTCGTTCTTGCACGGATCAACGACCGTGCACAGCGCGACGTCCTCCTCGGTGACTTCGAGGAGACCGAGCTGCAGCGCTTCGTCCAGGTCGTTGGCCTGGATCGCGCGCATCAGGAAGGACGGCAGGATGCCGAGCGGCGTGACCGCCTCGTAGGCACCGATGTTGACCGGCGGCCGGTGTCCGCCGTTCATGCGGGCGTCCACCGACACCTCGGACTTGCCAGGGAACGGCCAGACCGCGCGGAACATGCTGAGCCGCTTCGGCTGCGGGAGCCCCCAGCCGAACAGCTCACGGTCGTGGGCACCCTCTGCGATGACCGTGACGGTCGTCGCGTAGAAGCCGAGGAAGCCATCGCCCGGCTCGGCCTTGCCGTCGAGCACCGTGCCACAGATCACGCGGTCCTCGGCGCCGTGGGTCTTGCCGAGCAGCGCATCGAGGCGGGCGCCGTCGCGGACGCGGACGTAGCGCCGCGCCATCGCCTGCTCGCCGGCCACCGCGACCACGCGCTTCGCCGGGTAGCGGCCGGTCCGTGCCCAGGAGCCGATGCGGGCCACGTCTTCGGCGCGGAGCGCGTAGACGGTCTCCCCCATCTTCAGCGGGCGGATCGTGTGGATGTGGGTTCCGACGAGTCCCGCCGGGTGCGGCCCGTCGAACGCGTGGAGTTCAACGCCCTTCAGACCCGTGAAGACCGGGGAACCGCCGGGCCGGACCGCCAGGTAGACCGAGCCGTCGGTGAGGCGGCGGAGCAGGTCGACGCCGGCCTGCAGGTCTTCGCCGCGGCCCTCGAGCGCGAAGGCGGGGTCTGCCGCGAGCGGCGCCGAGTCCATGCCGTTGATGAAGACCGCGACCGGCCGCGCGGCCGGGTCCGCGATCTTGCCGACAGGGCGCTGACGGACGAGCGGCCAGAGGCCGGCACCGAGCAGGGCCGCGACGATCTCGTCCCGCGACGACGAGGCGCTCACCTGCGGGATCGACGCGAACTGTTCGTTCTTGTCGACCGCGACCTCGACCGCGAGCAGGAGCCGGCGCGGGCCGAGAGCGACCCGCGACACGACGCCCGAGGCCGGCGCGACGAAGACGCAGTCCGGACGGTTCTTGTCGTAGAACAGCGGATCGCCGGTGCGGACCGTGTCGCCTTCCTGGACGCGCAGCTTCGGCTTGATGCCGGGGAAGTCCGAGGGACGGACCGCGACGACGGCAGGCTCGGGGGCGTCGGCGAACTCGCGCGCCGGCGCACCCTTGATCCGCAGGTCGAAGCCCTTGGTGATCTTGTGGGTGATCATCGAACGGTTCTGGTCTCGCGACGGCGCCCGCTACCTTCGCCCGGTGTCGAGACCGGACGCAGCGAGAGCCACGGGAGAGTGAGGAGTCGGGAAGATCGAGGAGGGACGTGCGCCGTCCCTGCTACCCGCTGCGTGCCCGACCGCTGCGGCCGGGCCGAGCAGCTCACGCGCAGCCGCCGGACGGTCCGGAGGGCATGTCCTCCGCAACCTTGCCGCAACGCGTGCACTTGCCGTCGACACCCACGCCGCCACACGACCCCTGCAGACGCCGGCCAAAGGCCGTCGCCAGGAGCACGATCACGAGCACCGGCACGGTGAAGAAGACGATGGGGAGCAGGATCTGGGACAACGCCGATCTCCAGGAATCAGGGCGAAGAGGATAGCGAGACCCCTGTGGGATGCACCCGCCCGCTCGGCAAGTTCTGCGGAAAGTCGGGTGATGCTTTCGAGTGGCGGGCGCCCGCGACGCGCTTCAGCCGTCGCCGCGCAGGCGCACGACGAGGTCGGCCAGCGACGCGATGCTGTCGAAGTTCTCAGCCGACACCGCCTCGTCGTCGATCTGGATCGAGAAAGCCTCTTCGAGCCACTCGACGAGGTGAAGCACCCCGGCGGAATCGATGATCCCGGACGCCACGAGCGAAGTCCCGGCGTCGATCCCCTCGCCGCGTCCATCGCAGTAGGCCTGCACGACGAATCTGCGCACGGTGGCCCGCACTTCTGCGAGGTCCAGCCCCGCCGGGTCAGGATCAACCGTCGTCTGGATCTCGGACATCGACGTCATCTTCAGGACTCTCCCGAGAGGCCGCGCTCCCGATTCCGGCCGCCGGGACGCGTGCGGTCCGGGAGTGGGAACCAGAGAGGCTGCGGCGACGGGGCGAGCCGCGTTCAGACAGAGGGAAGTGGCGGGAGCGCATGGGAATCGAACCCACCGGGGCCGCGTCGAGCGCGACCCCCACTGGTTTTGAAGACCAGGCGGGACACCAGCCCCGATCCGCTCCCGTGCAGCACGGGTTGGTGCATCCCGACGAACATCGCCGGCGGGCCGGACGTTCGCTGCAGCGTGTCGGACGGATCCACACGTGCTGCGGGCGCCGGGACCGCTCCGGACGCAGGCAACCTGCAGCCGGCTGGCGGGTCGAGGGGCGCGACACTGTCCGTGGCCGGAACAGAGGGGTCAAGAGTCGTGTCGGGGGGACGGTCCCGCCCCCCCCCGGCGGACCGGCTCCCCATCGCGCCACAGCATCCGGGACCCGATGATGCGCCGCCTGCCGTGAGTCGTCTCCGTCCCCAAGATTCCGATCTCGACGCCCTCGAGCGCGCGCTCGAGGGGCGGTTCGCGCTGTTCGGGGCGGTCGGCGCCGGCCAGAGCGGCACGGTCCACCGCGCGCGGGCCCGGACCGACGGGCCCGGTTGGCGGCAGGGCGAAGAGCTCGCGCTGAAGATCCTGCGGCCCGAGCTCGCGGCGGACCCGAGCGCCCGTGCCCAGCTGCTCGCCGAGGCCAAGCTCGGACAGAAGGTCCGGAGCCCCCACGTGGTGCGCTTCCTCGACGCAGACGACGTCCAGCTCGACGACGGCTCCCACGTCGCCTACCTCGTCACGGGCTTCGTGCACGGACGTTCGCTGCGGGACCTGCTGACGACGCGCGGGCCAGCGATCGGCGACCTCGCCCTCCGGATTGCCGCACAGTGCGCCGAGGGGCTCGCGGCGCTCCACGCTGCGGGCATCGTGCACCGCGACCTCAAGCCCGAGAACATCCTGATCACCGACGGGGATGCCGAGATCCGGATCGCCGACCTAGGCCTCGCGCGGAGCGCGCGGCACGCGCCGGCCTTCGGCAGCAGCGGTGGGTTCCACGGCAGCTTGGCCTACGCCGCACCGGAACTCCTGACCGGGCGGCCCGCATCGCCGGCGTCCGACCTCTACGCGCTGGGCGTCGTGCTGTTCGAGGTCGTCACCGGCCACCATCCGTTCGCCGATCACGCGGGGGACGAGATGCTGCACGCGCACCTGCACGTGCGTCCGCCGAAGGCGTCCCACATCCAGCCGCGCACGTCCGCCTTCCTCGAGACGGTCCTCGCAGAGCTGCTCGCCAAGGATCCATCGGAGCGACCGGCGTCCGCGGCCGACCTCGCCGCCACCCTCCGCGACGGCGAGTCCTCCGCGTTCTGGCGCGCGCGCGAGCGGGTCGCCCCGGTGCTCGCCTCCCGGCGGCGGCTCGACGCGCTGCGCCGTTCGCGCCACACGGCGTTCTTCGGGCGCCGGGACGAGAGGCGCGCACTCGATCGGCTCCTCGACCGCGCGCTCCGCGGCGCCGGACGCACGACGCTGATCCAGGGGCACGGCGGAGTCGGTCGCCGCCGCCTGCTGGACGAGTGCATCGACGGCTGGCTGGAGACCCACCCCGGGCTGACCTTCTTGGGAGGGATCGCCGACGGGAACCCCGCGGGCCGGGTCGGCGCGCCGTTCACGCAGATCCTCGTCGACGCCTTCCTCGACGGCGACAGCGAGGACTCGCCGCGCGCCGTCGAGCGACTGACAGCACGCTTCGAGGAGGGGCACGCCTTCGACGAGGCCTCGGCCCGCGCACTCGCACAGCTCTGCGCCGGAGACGCGCGCGCGGTCGAACTGCCGCTGGCAGCGCGGGCCGACCTGCTCGCGCGCGGCATCGAGCA
>JBEAPQ010000499.1:0-7510 GCA_041164325.1 Planctomycetota bacterium
TCGCGGGCGAAGGGCACGCCCTGCGCGACGCACTGGTCGATGATGTTCACCGACACCTGGGCGAGCCGGTAGACGTTGGCCTCGCGGGCGCGGAAGTCCCCGCCCTTGACCGTGTCGTAGAACAGCCGGAAGACGCTGTCGCCGTCGCCCTTGTAGTTCTTGGCGGCGTTGATGCCGCCCTGGGCCGCGATGCTGTGCGCCCGGCGCGGGCTGTCGTGGAAGGTGAAGGCCTCGACCTGGTAGCCGAGCTCACCGAGGGTCGCTGCCGCCGAGCCCCCGGCCAAGCCGGTGCCCACGACGAGGACCTTGTACTTCCGCTTGTTGGCCGGGTTGACGAGCTTGACCTCGAACCGGCGGTTGTCCCACTTCTTGTCGATGGGACCGGAGGGGATCTTCGAGTCGAGTTGCATCAGGACGCTCCTTCCGCACCGGTGAGTCCGAGCAGGACGCCCACCGGGATCGAGATGTAGCCGGCGCTGAGGGCGATCGCGGCCAGGCGGCACGCGCGGACGATCGTCGGCGTGTAGCCCGGGTGGCGAACCCCGAGGGTCTGGAACAGGCTCTGCAGCCCGTGGAACAGGTGGAGTCCGAGCAGGACCATCGCGGCCACGTAGATCGCGACGTAGACCGGCTGCCGGAACCCGGCGACCACCATCGCGTAGACGTCGTGCCGTTCGATCTCGACGCCGCCCTGGATGACCTTCTCGGTCACCGCGTGGCTCGTCGGGTCGATCCAGCCCAGCGTGAAGTGCGCGAGGTGCAGCAGCACGAAGGCCGCGATGCACAGGCCCGTCAGGACCATGTAGCGCGAAGCGAACGTCGCCACGTTGACGTGGTCCTTGGCGTAGCCGACCGTCCGCGCCGCCTGGTTGCGTCGCTTCAGCTGGATCGCCAGCACGATGTGCAGCACGAAGACGCCGAGCAGCCCGGCGCGGACCACCCAGAGCCACGGGCCGAGGCCCTTGAGGAAGGCGGCGTAGTCGTTGACGGCTTGGCGGCCCTGGTAGACGAGCAGGTTGCCCATCAGGTGGCCGACGACGAAGAACGACAGCAGGATGCCGGTGACCGCCATCCCGACCTTCGCTCCGATGGACGACGCGAGGAGTCTCTGGAACCTGGACATGCTGTGCGGCGAGGGACTTGGCCCCGTTAGGCCGAATCGAGCATCGAACACAGGGACAGGATCGACGCCAAGCGTCTTTTGCGGACGCTGCCGGGTCGAGGCGGAGACGGCTAGTTCCGAAGCTCCGTCAGCACCGCGCGGATCACGTCCTCGGCGAGCGAGAGACGGGTGTGACCGATCGGCAGCGTATGGACCGCATCGGCCTCCGGGAGGTCGGCCTCGTCCACCCCGACCGTGCCGTCGTCGTCGCCCGGGATCCCGGCGTGGAACCCGTCCCCGTCGCCGAGCCCTCCCCGGATGACGACGACGCGCCGCGCGGGCACCGGACCGAGCGATTCGTAGAAGGGGTCGCCCGGCAGCAGCTGGAGCGCCGCCGCGTCCCCCATCACCAGCCGGAAGAAGAACCCGTCCCGCTCGGCCGCGAGCGCGGCCCCTCGCTGGGGCGTGCCGATGAAGATCACCGTGTCTGCCGGAAAGCCATCGGCTCGACCGAGGCAAGCGCGGATGACGAGCCCACCCATCGAGTGCCCGACGAACGCGAGGCGTCGCGCAGGCTCGCGTTCGAGCTCGGCGCGGAGCGCTGTGCCGAGGCGGGCGGCGTGGTCCTCGATGCGCTCCTCCGTCGACGGGTAGGACGTGTTCAGGACGCGGTAGCCGTGGTCGACCAGCGCCCGCTCGAGGCGGCCGAGCGACGCCGCCGAGCGCCAGAGTCCGTGCTGCAGGACGACGAGGGTGCCGGGTTCAGCCGCCTCCAGAGCCGCATCGTGCGGGAAACCCGGCAGGTTGATCAGCCAGTCGGTCGGCGTCGACGGGTTCATGCCGAGCCCGACGCCCACCCCGCACCCGGCCATGCAGAGCAGCCCGACGGCGGCCAGCCGCCGCAGCCAGCGCGGACGACGCCGCGGAGCGCTTTCGGCTCCGGCGGTCAATCGTGGAGCCTCGCCATCCCGGTGGCCTCGCGCATGACTCCGCCCTCGTGGTCGAGGATCTCGTCGAGCCGCGCCTGCACCTCGGTCGGATCGAACAGCTCCTTCGCGAGCCGGACGTAGAGCCCGTGGTGGCGCGCCTCGCTGACGACGAGGTCGTGGTAGAAGTCGGCGAGCTGGTCGTCCCTGCCGCGGAGCGCGTCGGAGAGCACCTTCATCCGCTCGCAGCTCCGCGCCTCGATGACCGCGCAGCACAGCATGTGATCGAGGAGGCGTTCGGGATCGGCCGGCCTCACGACGCGCAGCAGCCGCGCCGCGTAGGGCCCGGGCTGCTGGCGACCGAACAGGATGCCGCGCCCTTCCAAGAGGGCGAGCGTCCGCTCGAAGTGCTCGAGCTCCTCACGCGCGAGTTCGCTCAACGGAGCCTGGAGCACGAGGTGCTCCGGGTACCGGAACAGGAAGCCGAGCGCCGCGGACGCGGCCTTCTTCTCGAGGTGCGCCTGCTCGACGAGGAGCTCGGGCAGACCCTCGAGGACGCGCGGCGCCCAGTCGACGGCGGTGCGGTGGCGGAGATGGAGCATGGCGTGAAGACGTCGGAACGCCCGCCTACCTGCGGATCTCGTGCTCGGCGACCACGAACGACTCCGGCGCGACGATGTAGGACCACCCGCGGATCCAGCGGCGCACGCGCACCACGCAGCGCGTCGCGGCTGCCGGAACTTCGACCGCGCTCGACAGCGTCTCGACGGCCTGGGTGACGATCTCGTCGTTGCCGGGTGCCATCAGGTCGAGGATCGCGACGTAGACACCGTCCTCGCCGAGCACCCCCTCCCCGTCGGCAACCGTGAACCCGTGGCCGCCGGTGTGGACGTCCAGCTCGACCGACAGCACGGCGCCGCCGCCCTCGCCCACCGTGAGACGGGACCGCGCCGCGAGCACTTCGAGACCTTCGGGAACGGGATGATCGAGCATGCGGTCAGCGGCGGGTGGCTCCTCGAGGGGCACCGGCACATCGGAGCGACAGCCGGGCGCGGCGAGCGCGAGAAGCAGGAAGGGAGTCGGACGCAGCACGGTGCGATTGTGACCCGGCCGACACCGGGCGCCAGGGCCGGACCGACTCATCGCCCGGCACCGCGGCGGAAGCGCTCGACGAGCGCCAACGCGAGGCTCCCCAGGACCGCGCCGAGCGCGAGGTCGAGACCGCGGCGCCGCGAGAACGAGACGCGCCGGTCGGGACCCGGCCGCAGCGCGCCCGCATCCTGCGGCTCGGGACCACCCTGGATCAGCTCCAGCTGCCGCCACGTGGCGCGGCGCGGCGTGGCAGGCTCGAACGCAGCGGTGCGCGTCGCAACCTCCGTCGATCCCCCGCTGGTGTCGGCGGGCCGGACCGCCGACACGAAGCCCGCGAGCCGGGCCGGGAACAGCGGGTCCTCCCGCCAGGCCGCGGTCCAGGGCCCGGCGACGTCCGCCGCCCAGGCCACGACGCGACCGAGCCCCGCGTGCGCGGTCGCGAGGAGGGGCGTTCCGTCGACGGTGGCGACGAGCACGCGGGCCCGTTCGGTCGCCGCAACCGGGCTGACCCCGAGCAGATCGGGAAGGCCCTGTTCGGGCACGCGCCCCAGGAGCGGCCCTTCCTCGAGCACGACCACCGGGATCGGCTCGGGCCGCGCCGGCTGCGGCGCGGCGGGATCGGGCTCTTCGGGGGCCTGTTCGTCGGGCTTCGGGTCGGAGGGTTCGGACGCCGGCTCCACCGGCTCCTTCGGCTCGGGCTGCGCCGGCTGGCCCTCGTCCTGCTCGGGCGCACCCGCGCCGGTCCCCGCCGCCGACGTCGCCCCCTCCCCCTCGAGGACTCGCCCGGCCGCGCCGAACATGCGCCGCACCTCGGCGAAGACGAGCCGCGGGATGGCCGAACCGTCGGTCTCGCGCAGGAACACGCCGCGCCCCTGACGGGCGATCTCGTTGAGGTCGCGCACGAGCCCGACGGCCGTATCGGCGATCTGGATCACGCTGACGGTGATCCCCGCCTCGCCCATGCGACGGGCGGCGCTCTGCGCGAGCGTCAGGTCGCCGGCATCGAGCCGGTCTCCGTCGGTCAGGATCACCGCGTGGCGAACGGCCGCCTTCGAGTCCATGAGCCAGCGGCCTGCGCGCCCGACCGCGCCGCCGAGGATGGTCTGCCCGTCGATCGCGCGGAGCGCCTCGAGCTCGCGCTGCACGTCAGCCTCGTCCGGGACCCGACCGAGCGGCAGGACCTCGTAGGCCCGCACACCGAACGCGAGGACGCCGAGTTCGTCGCCCGGCTCGAGACGCAGCGCCGTCTCGAACGCCGCACGCTTCGCGAAGTCCATCCGCGTCGCGATCCCGCGAACCGACGTGCCCATCGAACTCGACCGGTCGATGACCAGGACGAGCGCGACCTGGCGCCGTTCGACCTCGACGTTCTGGACCGGCTGGCCGGCGGCAGCGACGGTGCCCTGCGGCTCGTCCGAGGGCGGTGCGGTGGTCGGTCGATCGCGGACGGGTTCGGGCTGGGCCGCGACGTCCGGCGAGGCCGGGGCAGGCCCATCGCGCACCGACCCGGCCTCGGACTCCGCCGCAGAACCACCGCCGTCACCTGCGCCCGAGGGATCCGGCACGGGCTGCCGGAGCAGCGGCACGATCGCCGCCAGCGGGTCGCCGGGCAGGGGCAGCGCCCCGCCCGAGGGCCCTCCCGACGTGACGAGTCCACCCCCGCGGTCGACGTGTTCCAAGAGGCGCGCAGCGTCGACGTCGGACAGGGCGCCGGTCGCCACCACGACATCGACGCCGTCGAGGACCGCGGGCAGCGTGGCGTGGACCTCTGCCGGCACGGCCTGTGCCGCGAGGGCGGCCGCGAACGCACGCGCTTCCGGCCCGAGAACCACGACAGGTGCCGCGGGCGGACCGATCGCCAACGCGCCCTCCGCAACGAGCCGCTGTCCGGACGCGGACAGCTCGATCGAGAGGTTCCACGAGCCGGCCTCGGCGACGGGCCATTCCCACGACACGGCACCGCGGCGGAGAGCGCTCCCCTCGATGCGGTCCGAGGGTCCCGGCGTGCCGTCCGGGCCGCGCAGCCCGAACTCCAGCTGCGCCCCCTCGGGCAGGCGCTCGCGCGCCGCGGGGTCGAGATCGAACTCCAGCAGGAGCGGCCGACCCGCACGCGCGCCGCCCCCGATCCGCACGACCAGGTCGCCCGGCTCGAACACCCCGGGCGTCCGCGTCGTGTAGGACGCCGAGAACGCGCGAAGAGGCCATCGCGCGTCGGGACGGACGGGCCCGTCCCAGACGAGAACGACCTCCTCGCGGGCCGCCGAGGCGAGCGCGGCCGCGAGACCGGCCTCGCCGAGCTGGCCGTCCAAGGCTGCGAACCGGCGGATCGTGCCGCCGTTCGGCCTGGGGCCCGCACGTGCCGCCAGCCACGGCGCGTCGGCGGATCCCGTCGTCACGATCTGGAGGTCGGCCGACTCGGTCCGCGTCGCGGTCTCGGCGAAGTCGAAGGCCGCGTAGAGCGCGGCGCACATCGCGAGGAACGCCGTCACGCGCGCGGGCGTCCGCTCGTCACGCGCGCGGAGCAGACCGAGCACGCCGACCGCGAGCAGGCATCCGCCGAGGATCGCGACCAGACCTGGCTCGGTGAACGCGTTGGCTTCCATCACGGATGCGACGGCTCCCCTCGTCGGCGCGATCCAACGGGCGCGATCACGGCACGAACGCGAGCGCAAGCCAGTCGACGCGGTCGCCGAGATCGAGACCCGGGCCGAAGTCGACGATGAACTCGACCTGCTGACCGGCCTCGACGCGAAGCCGACCCAACACCGCCGGATCCGCACCGGCAGCCAGACCGGCGCGTTCGAAGACCGGCTCGCCGCCCACCGTGACGCGGACGTCGACGAGTCCGCGGACCGGCAGGCCGAGGACCGAGTCGTCGAGCGCGACGATGCCCACGACAGCCCCGACCCCTTCCGGCACGGTGTAGGTCAGGACCGACCGGGCGTGGACGCCGACGCCCTTGCCGAAGCCCCGCTCGAACGCGCAGAGCGCTCCGCCGACGACGCTGCGATCGCGGCGGAACGGACGCAGGACCTCGCTGTCGCCGCCGCCGAAACTCGACCGCTCCTCGACGGCAACCGGCTCGAGGTCCGACAGGAATCGAACGCTCTCGCTGCGCGGCGTCAGTGCGGCCACATGGACCGGGGGGAGCCGGACTTCGGCGCCGGATTCCAGCGCGAACGTCCACTCCTCCTCGCCCGCAGCGATCCAATCCACACCGACCCGATCGCCGCTCGCGGTCAAGAGCTGCCAGGGCATCGGCACCTCGGGCCCGTCGCCGTCCCGCAGCGCGAAGCCGGCGAGGTCCGCGTACGGCCGCAGCCGTGGCGCGTCGTCGCCGCGCGCCTCGAAGACCACGCCATCTGACTGGAAGCGTTGCACCGCGCCCACGATGACGTCGAACCCGCGGCGCGCCGGAACGAACAGACCTTCCGCCTCGTCGACGTCGTCCGGGACCGCGAACCGGTCGTCCTGCCCCGCGCCGACGCGTTCCACGAAGACGATCCGTGCCACGCGGTCGATGAAGACCGGCACCTCGCCGAGGACGGAGGAACGGACCACGACGGTCTCCCCCGCTTCGTCGCCGCCCACGAGCTCACCGCGCAGCAGGTCGCCGCCGACGAGGTGCAGGACGACGCCCTGCCGCGCCTCGACCGGGGCGGGACCGGACACGGAGACCACGTCGTCACGCCGGAGCTTCCGGCCGTCGAGCTGCAGGACTCCCGTCTCCCGATCGAGCGCCCGGAACCTGCCGTCGACGAGCGAGCCGTCGCGGAGCAGCACGCGGAACGGCGTCGGCCCCCGCGGGGTCGTGTGCCGGGCGGCGTCGACCGGTCCCAGACCGACGAGGAGGGCCGCGCCCAGGGCGGCGGAAACCGGGGTTCGGGTCCGGGTCAGCACGGGCCGGAGGATCGCGGACCGGACCGACCGGCGCCAGGGCCGAGTCGCACGGATGCGGGCGACAGCTGAGGACGCGCCCACGGCCGCTGCCAGTTTGGCACCAGAGTCGCGAAGCCCCCCGGTGATCCCTGCCAGAATGTCGCAGGGGCCCGCAGCGCACCGGGCGTCACGTGCGTCCACGGACGGCGGGAACCCCGGTCCCTGGGGCTCCCGGCCGCTCGGAGAGCGCGATCGCACCAGGGGTTGGGGTCCTGCCGACCGGACGGCACCGCATTTGCTAGAGCCGGCGTCCTCCGTCCGGAATTCCGGACGGACCCTCTGTGGAACCTCGCTGCTGGACCCGCCCAAGGCGGGCCGCGGCGGAAGACTCTTCCTGCCAACCCTCGCTTACCCCACCGAACCGATGGCGAAACAACTTGCTTTCGAGACCGACGCCCGCGAGGCAGTCCTGCGCGGCGCCCAGAAGCTGGCCCGCGCCGTGATCTCGACC
>JBEAPQ010000500.1:0-8107 GCA_041164325.1 Planctomycetota bacterium
GACGTGGTCCGTCGAAGCGAACGTCCGCAGCGTCAGCGCGCCGCGCGCCGGTAGGCGCTCGCGGGGACTTCGCCCCACGGCTGCTGTGGGCCGGACCAGTGGAGGGTGAGAACCTCGGCCCCGGCGCGCTCGAAGAACTCGATGCGGACCGCGTGCAGCCCCGCGGCGAGTCGGCGGAGACCGGTCTTGCAGATGGCTCCGTGCAGGCCGTCGTTGTCGACCACGAGCTGCTGATCCACCCAGACCCGACTGCCGTCGTCCGACGTCGCTCCGAAGCGCCAGAGGCCCTCCGTGGGAACTTCCACGAACCCGGTGAACACGAGTGCGTAGTCATCGCTCCGGCCGCCGTGAACGCCTGCGGCCGGTTTCTCGCAGCTGCCTTGGGCCGTGCTGGTGAGCCTCGCGAAGTCCGGCAGCGCATCGAAGGCACCCTCGAAGACCTCCCAGTCGAGGCCCGGCTCCGGGGACTGGAGCGAGACAGCGGGCGCGAGAGGAGCGGCTCCAAGGACGAGGATGACGTCCCGCTCGCCTTCGCTGCTCGAGATGCCGCACTGCAGCCTGTCACCCGGATTGCGGGCGAGCAGGACGAGCGACACGTCCGCGGCGGAACCCACGGGGGTTCCGTCGATGCGCGTGATGGTGTCGCCGACGATGAGGCCAGCTCCCTGTGCGGGACCGCCTTCCGTGACCCCACTGACCACGGCGCGGGCAGCCAGGGGGTCCAGTTCGGCGCCGACCCAGACGCCAGCACGCTGTTCTGCAGCGATGAGCTCGGCGAACACCGTGCGCACCCTGTCCGCTGTGATCGCGAAGGCGACGTTGTCGGCGTCGTTCCGGCGAGACGTCACGACACCGACCTGCTCCCCCACGGCGTTGATCAAGGGACCGCCCGAGTTGCCGCCATTGATCGCCGCGTCGGTCTGCACCATCGATGGCAAGAACGCCCCCTCGGTGTGGGTCGCCCGATCGAGTCCACTGACGATGCCGCGGGACACCGTGAAGGGCAGGGCCGCTGCATCGCCGATCGCGATCACAGGCTCACCCAGCATCAGGTCGTGGCTGCGGCCGAGGCGCAGGCAGGGGAAGGGGCCCTCCCCCGCGATGCGCAGGACGGCGAGGTCTTCGTGGGCGAGTTCGGCGATGACCTCGAACGGCCGCGTCTTGCCATCGCGCGTGTGCACGCGTCCGGACATGGCACCCGCGACCACATGATGATTGGTCAGCACGTAGCCCGACGGATGGATGATCGAGCCCGTGCCGACCCGCTCGGGTCCGCCACCGCCCTCTTGGGGAATGCGGATCGACACGACCGCGTCGACCGACCGCTCGATCAGGCGCACCAACGGCGTGCGGCGCTCGCTCGGCACCGTGTCGGCGGCCTGCCCCACGACGGTGGCCGCCGTCAGGAACGCCGAGAGAGCGACAGCTGGGAACCTCATGCGCCAGAACATACGCAGCCCGTTCGAGACGCGCCTGCGTCGTGGACCAGGACCGCGGTCGCCCGGCACCGGGCGCAATGCGGCGGTCGCGCGATCGCAGCCGCCGAGCAAGAGCTCAGGGTGCACGCAGGATCAGCCGCAGTAGAGCGCGACAGACTGCAGTCACGATCGCGGTCCCGAGCACGAGCACGGCGCCCGGAAGCCAACCCGCCATCAGCGCGAACATGAGCTTGGCTCCGTCCGCGTAGGCCTCTTCGGGAGGGTTCGGCATCGACTGCCACGCGCCGTAGCCCATGTGTGTGCCGAGGAAGAGGCTCAACCAGAAGCAGACCGAGCCGGCAACCAAGAGCCCGATGCGGCGCAGCCAGCCGCGCGCGAACGGGATGCGCATGCCCGCGGCCAGCGCCAGCGGAAAGCCGTACGCAAGGTGGAGCAGGAGCTCCTCGTGGAGCGGATGGCCCTGTGCCTCTCGCCAACCGTCGATCCACGTCACGGCGAGCAGGGTGACGATCGTGATCGCGATGCCCGTGCGGACGAAGAGCTTCGTCCGCTCCTCGGGCGCCTCCCGACGACAGCCCGCCGCAAACTGCTCGAGATCCCCGAAGCGCCGGCTCGCTTCCTGGGCCGCCTCCTCGGGGGTCATGCCTTCCGCCTCCAGCTCGCGCGTCAGCGCTTCGAGGTGGAAGTGGAACTCGGCCTCGATCTCCGCGTCGATCTCGGCGCGGCGACGCCCTCTTGCGGGCTGCTGGCTCATGAGATCCTCCAGCGCGTGAAGGGCCGGCCCGGCGCGGGGCTTCCGTCGAGCACCGCGGTGACGGCCGCCGCGATCTCCTGCCAACGCGAGGTGCCCTCGGCGAGGCGACGACGCCCGGCCGCCGTGATCCGGTAGAAGCGCGCCTTCCGGTTGTTCTCGCTCGTCCCCCACTCCGCCTTGACGAGCGCCAGGCGGTCGAGCCGGTGGAGGGCCGGGTAGAGCGTGCCCTCTTCGACGAGGAAGCGCTCGCCGGACCGTTCGCGCAGCCGCCGCGTGATCGCGTAGCCGTGCTTCGGGCCGTCGGCGAGACAGCGAAGGATCAGCAGGTCGAGGGTCCCGGGCGGGATCTCGAGACGGGCAGGTTCGGAGGTCGCCATCGGTCGGCCGACGACGCTACGGCTCTTCCCCTTGCCTGTCTAGGGGTGCGGAGGTGGAGGGTCATCACATCGGTCGCGCCGCCTGGGCCGTCCTCCGCGCGAGGGCCTCGAGCAGCTCACGGTGCTCCGGCTGTTCGACGACGTTCCGGGTCTCGCGCGGATCGGTCTCGTGGTCGTAGAGCTCACGTGCCACGACTTCGGTCTCGCCGCGGCGCATCCACTCGACGTAGCGGTAGCGGTCGGTGCGGATCGTGCGGCCGAAGTATTCGAAGCCGTCCGGAGCCACCCAGATCCCTTCGCGGAGGAACACGCTGTAGGCATCGTCCCGGAACGGCTCCCGTGGCCGGCGCAGGACACGCGCGAAGCTCCGGCCCTCGATCGCCTCGGGCACGGGCAGGCCACAGAGCTCCGAGAGCGTCGGGTAGAGGTCCATCAGTTCGACGAGGCCCTCCACGCGCGCACCGGCGGCCTGCTGACCGGGCGCGCGCACGAGCAGCGGAACGCGCGTGTCGATCTCGTAGTTGGTCATCTTCCCGAAGCTCTGGTGCTCGCCGATCTTCCAGCCGTGGTCGCTCCACAGCACGACGATCGTGTCTTCGGCGATCCCGAGTCGGTCCAGCGTGTCGAGCAGGCGACCGACCTGCGCGTCGATGTAGCTCACCGACGCGAGGTAGCCGTGCCGCAGCCGGCGGATCTCCTCCTCGGTCAGAGGCCCTTCGTGCGGCTGCGGACGACCGCGGAAGTCCGCGTAGCCGCGGAGCTCCCGCATGTTGTTGATCGCCATCGGCGGTGCACCCTCGACCGGACCTGCTGGGTCGGGCAGCGGAATCGCATCGCGGTCGTACAGGTCCCAGTAGCGCTTCGGCGCGTTGAACGGCAGGTGGGGACGGTAGAAGCCGACCGCCGCGAAGAACGGCTGATCGCCAGCCGCGAACTCCTCGAGCTTGTCGATCGCGCAGTCGGTCTGCGCGCCGTCGTAGTAGGCGCTGTCCTCGACGTCGGGCGCCTCGGTGGCCGTGTGCTTCAGATACCACTGCCCGAAGCGGTCGATGAAGCGGGCCTCGGTGCCGTTGGCCAGGATCTTCTCTTTCCGCTGCTCGAGGGCCGCGACGTTCTCCGGGGCGCGGTAGACGGCGTCCGGATCGAAGGGATAGCCGTCGAGGAACGTCTTCGGGTCCGTCCACGACCGCTCGTCGGGGAAGATGTTGTGGAAGATCTTGCCGATGGCCCAGGTCCGGTAGCCGTGGCTCCCGAAGTGCTCCCCGACGGTCACCGCATCCGGCCGCGTCGTCCGGAAGTCGGTCTTCAGGTCGAGAACACCGAGCGTCTCCGGGCGCAGACTGGTCATCACGCTGGCGCGCGACGGATTGCAGACAGCCTGCTGGCAGTAGGCGCGCTCGAACAGGACGCCGGTCGCCGCCAGCCGATCGAGGTGGGGCGTGACCGCATGCTCGACGCCGTAGCAGCCCATCTCGGGCCGGAGGTCGTCGACGGCGAGGAAGAGCACGTTGGGACGACGTTGCGGAGCGTCCGGAAGACCTGCGCAGCCCGCAACGGCCAGCGCGGCGACGAGGATGGGAAGCAGGAAACGGGCCACGCCCGTCAGTGTGGCATGCGCGCCCGCTCCGCAAAGAAGCGACCGCGGGACTTGGGCCGTGAATCTTGATCGGACATCTATGCGATCCCGCTACGGCCCATCGAGCCGGCCGGGCATCCTGGGGCAGATGAAACGCGTTCTGCTGCACGCGCTCCTCGTCATCGGATTCACCTCCATGGCCGCCGCTGCTCAGTCGCCCCTGCGCGCTGGCGTCCTCGAGCACGGGGACCGCTGGACCAAGGAGGCGACGGGCGCACGCGCGATGCTCGACGAAGCGGGCTTCGTCACAGCGCCGCTGGACTTCCGCTCCCTCGACGCGCTCGACCTCGTCTACCTCGGCGCGTTCACGAACAACGACCCCGGGTTCGCAGATCTCCTGGGCGCACACCGCGCGCAGCTCCTCGACTTCGTCGCCCGGGGCGGCGTCGTGTTCGAGTCAGCTCAGAGCGACCAGTTGGGAGCGGTCGCCAGCTACCTTCCGGACGGCTGCGACGTGGTGCGCGGGGACGGCGACGACGCCGATGTGATCGCGGCCGGGCGGAGTCACCCGCTGGTCGACGGGGTGTTCGGGGACGGCGGCTCGTTCCAGGTGGCAGTTCTCGACGGACAGAAGATGTCCTGGGAAGGCATCGATCGCTACGTCGGCGCCGAGCCACTGCTGTTCGCCGGATCCAAGAGAGGCGGTCGGGCCGCGCTGGTCGAGATCGGGCACGGCCGCGGTCGATTCCTCGTGTCGTCCCTGTGGCTCGACAAGCGCGTGCGGGACGGCCGCGAGGACGCGCCCGCCGCGCAGCGGGAGCTCGGTGATCGCTTCGCGAAGGCGCTCCACGGCTACGTCCGCGCCGTCCAGGCCGGCACCGCTGCGCCGGTGCGGCCCGTGCGGGCGCCCGCCGAACTCGCCGTCGGACCGATGGTCGGCCACGTGGACGACACGCAGGCCGTCCTGTGGTTCCGGCCCGCAGACACAGGCCCCGTGCAGCTCGTCATCGACGGGCCGGGCGGACCGTTCCGTCGCGAAGGATCGCCTACGGCTGACCAGGATCGCACGGTCCAGCTCACCGTCGACGGGCTCGAGCCCGGCACCGAGTACCGCTACCGGTTCGAGCGGGATGGCCAGCCCCTGGAGGGGGCGCGCGGTCGCTTCCGTACCGCTACGGCCGACGGCACGCCCTCCCGGGTCCGGCTGGCGATGGGTTCGTGCGCCTCGTCCGAGCCTGCGCCGATCTGGTCGGCGATCGGGCTCTGGGACATCGACGGACTCGTGCTGTTGGGGGACACGCCGTACATCGACTCCCGCGATCTGTCGGTCGCGCGACGCAAGCACCGCGAGTTCCTCCTCGTCCCCGAGCTCGCGATGCTGCTGCGGAGCATCCCGACGTGGGGAACCTGGGACGACCACGACTTCGGCGGGAACGACACCGACGGCCGGATGCCGGGCAAGGAGAACACCCGCCGGGCCTTCGTCGAGTACCGCGCACACACCGGCTTCGGCGACGGGCAAGAGGGCGTCTACGCGTCGTTCCGGCGCGGGCCGCTCGAGGTCTTCCTCGTCGACCCGCGGTACTTCGCGCGGACGGCGAAGGACGCGGAGGGGCGCTTCACGCTGCTCGGCGACGCCCAGTGGAGCTGGCTCGAGAACGGGCTCCGCGCGTCGACGGCACCGTTCAAGGCGATCGCCTGCGGCATGATCTGGGACGACAAGGAGAACTCCGAGTCGGACGACTGGGGCAGCTATCCCCATGAGCGCGCACGGCTCGAGCAGTTCCTCGGCGCCGAACGGATCACCGGGGCCATCCTGATCGGCGGCGACATCCACGTGTCGCGGCATCTCCGCTACCCGGGGAGCGCCGAGCGCGCCGGCTACCCGCTCGACCAGCTGATCGTCTCTCCGCTCCACGACCACACGATCCCGAGCCTGGACGTCCCCCACGACGACCTCGTCTGGAGCGCGGTCGAGCCGCGGGTCTTCCTGATCCTCGAGGCGTCGACGCTGGGCGATGAGCCGGTGCTCCACGCGCGCTGGGTCCAGGACAAGGGTCGCGGAAGGGGCCAGGTCCTCTACGAGGTCCGGCGCACGCTGTCCGATCTGGGCGGCGCCGGCCGCTGACGCAGGGGAGCGCGAGGTACGCCGGGTTTCAGCCGGCGCGGCGCGTGCCGTAGGTCGCGGCACCCGCCTGGATCAGCAGCAGCAGGACGGCCGGCAGCAGGAACCACTGGAACCGCTCCCGGTGGTGCTTCTCCTGGACCTCTTGGTTGTCCCCCCGGCGCAGCTCGCCGAAGTGCTCGGCGTAGAGGTCGGGCAGGCGGTGCGCTGACTCGGGGGGGACGTACATCCCATCGGTCGCGGTCGCGAGCTCGCGGAGCAACGCGTCGTTGAGGCGAGCCGCAACCGGCTGTCCGTCGGCCTGACGGACGACCTGTCCATCGAGCACGAGCGGCGCGTCGTCGGAGGGGTCCCCGAGGCCGAGCGTGATGACGCGGACGTTGCGTTCCTTCAGCCGGTCGGCAGCCGTCTTGGGGAACGACTCCTGGTCGCCCCCGTCCGTGACGAGCAGCACCAGCTTGTCACGGTCCCACGACGTGTCGAGCATCCGCAGCGCCTCGTCGAGGGCTGGCCCGATCTGCGTGCCGCCCCGGCCGACGGCGGACGGGCCAGCGCGCTCGAGCGCCGCGCGGAAGAACCCGCGGTCGAGCGTCAGCGGACAGGCCTGGACGGTCTGCCCTGCGAACAGCACGAGGCCCGCCCGGTCCCCGCTGAGGTCGTCGACGAGCCAGGAGATCGCAGAGCGCGCGCGCCCGAGCCGCGTGTCGCCCCCGTCGTCGGCGAGCATCGAACGGCTGACGTCGAGGACGACGGCGAGGTCGAGCCCCCGCGCCTTCGTCGGCAGGTAGTAGACGCCGAACGAAGGCCCTGCGGCCGCCACGGTCGCGAGCCCGATCCCCGCGACCACGAGCGCCGTGCGCCGGATCGGACCCCCTGCCCCGAGCGGCGGCATCAGGCGCGGTGCCATCACGCGGCCGGCGAACGCCATCGCGGCCCGCTTGGTGCCGCGGTGCGCGAGCACGGCGAGGCCGATCAGGGCCGGTAGGGACCAGAGCAGCCAGAGCGCGGACGGGGTCTTCCAGACGAGTTCGTTCACGGCGTCGGGATGCGAGTCTCGGCTGGACCGGCGTCGAGGACAACGGGTCGCCCCCAGGGACTCAGCCGCTCACAGCCTGCGCCCGAATCTGACGCGCTTGCTCGGCGGCCGCTCCGCGGCCGCGGGACAGTGCGTGACGACATTTCGCCTCACACTGTCAGCGCGTCTTCGAACAGCACGTCGTCCAGCGTGCCATGCGCGTCGAGGGCGTCGGCGATCCGGGCGAGGAGCTCCTCGTGGCCGGGTGCCGCGAGCAGGTCGTGTACGTCTGCCATCCATGCGCGGAGCAGGGCTTCCCGTCGCTCGGGGTCGTGCTCGTGCTGGGCAGCGCAGCGGCAGGCCTCGTCCCAGTCGCCGCGCCACGCCGACAGGGTCGCTGGATCGAGGTCCGGATCGTCGCCCAGGTAGACGAGTTCGGCGACCGCGCCCGCCAGCGCGACCCGGCCGGAAAGCGGGGCCAGCCCGCCCGCCGCACGCGGCCAGGCCACCGCCACCTCGCCGTCCTGGTCCTCGTCGTCGGGCTCGAGCGTCACGTGCATGACGCGGCCCCCGAGCAGATGCGCGACCAGCGCGTGCCCAGCCTCGTGCCAGGCCTTCGCGTCCGGATGTTCGAGATGGAACGGCTCCACGCCTGGTGGCGTAGACGTCTCAGCGATCCTCGGCAAGGAGTTCCTTCGCAGCCTCGGCGAGCTCCTCGCTGAGCTCACCAGGGCGGGCCCGGCGTTCTCTGAGAACGCGCCGCGCCTCTTCGAGAGCATGCTCGAACCCGCGACTCTTGAGCCGCTTCACGTAGAGCACGA
>JBEAPQ010000501.1:0-6292 GCA_041164325.1 Planctomycetota bacterium
GCAGGAACGCGGTGGAGCCCGCCGGAAGGTTGGTGCCTTCGATGGCGTAGGCCGGGTCGCCTGACTGGGCACGGTTGTTCGAGAACGCCGTCGCCAGCTGGCCGCTCGCCGTGAAGCAAGGCGCGCCGAAGTTGGTGTCGATGTTGGCCGGGTAGAGGTCGCAGTAGAGCCGGAACTTGGCAGCGCCGGTCGCGGTCGAGCTGCTCCACGCGTTCTGGGCCGTACGCGTCTTGCGGACGAGCGGCGTCAGGCCGTTCGGCTCCTCGGGAACGATCGAGCCGCCCGAGTCGATCATCGCGAACCAGTAGTTCGTGCCAGGCGTCAGCGACACCGCGTTGCTGAGGTTGCAGCCGAGCCAATGGGCCGTCGTCGACAGCGGCGAGAACATCGTGCCCGTCGCGAGGCGGTTGCCCGGCGCGCCGGTGTTCGGATCCTCGTCCCAGACCTCGAGGCGCATGTAGTCATCGCGGAACGGCGAGCCGGTGAACAGCGAGGCGCTGAGCACCGTGACCGGGTTCTGGACGGTGAACTGGTAGGCGCGCGAGCTCGGGTTCAGGCCGACGAACGGCGAGGCCGTGACGCCGGTGCTGACGGTCGTGTTCGAGTCGTTGAACGACACGCAGGCGCCGGAGTCTTCGGAGACCAGGAACACGTGGGCATCGCGGTTCGCGAAGTCCAGGATCACCATGGTCGCGCTGGCTGCGTCGTAGCTGAAGTCGTACGCGCCGTTGCCGGTGGCGGGGCTGAAGCCGTTCCAGTTGATCGTCAGCGGGGCGCCGGTCGCGTCGATCGCGTTGATGACCGCGTCGAACGCCTGGCCGGTGCTCGTCATCATGCGGTCGTTGTAGAACACGACGCGGTTCTGGCCGACCTGGGCGTAGGCGACCGTCTGCAGGTTGACGAAGTCTGCGTCCGTCGGGTTGTAGATGGCCGTCATGCCCGTGACGCTGTTGTCGCCCGTGCGGGTGCCGGCGATGACGTTGTTGCCCTCGCGCAGGAAGATGTCGCCGGTGGCGTCATCGAAGTCGACATCGCGCCAGAACGTGCCTTCCGGGGTGTTGATGATCATCCCGTTCGAGGTCGTCCAGATGTCCGCGCCGGACAGGCCGTCCTGCAGCGCACGGCGGCCAGACCCGAATGTCGTCCACGCAGCACCTGTGCCCTGGGCGGGGTTGCCGCCCGGGAAGCCCGGGTCGTAGCCGACGCCGCTCCCGCCGCGGGCGGCCTTCGCCCACAGAGCCGCGCCGGACGCCGCATCGTAGCTCGCGATGCCCTGAGGGTCCGAGCCGCCCGCGTCATAGGCGGCGGCAAGGCGACCGCTCGTGATGTCGAGGCCGGAGTAGCCGCGCAGGTTGGGTGCCGCGACGACGCCGAAGGGGACGCCGTAGGTCGGGCTCGTCAGCGGGCTGCTGACCTGGACGATGCCGACGTTGGCAGTGGTGCCAGCCGAGTTGAATCCGGCGACCCACATGTCGTTGCCGTCCCAGGCAACGACGGCGGGGTTCGAACCGATGAACTCGGCGTTGGCGGGGTTCGAGGTGCTGTCGAGGTTGACCGTGCCCAACAGGCGCATCGAAACCTGCGCCGAGCCTGTCGCAGCGAGCGCCACACAGGCCAGGGAAGCGGAAAGGAGAGGGTTCTTCATCAGAGAGCGGTCCTTGGGGAGCGTGTCCCCATCTACTTGGTGCGTATGACGAGATCGTAGTTCGTCTTCGGAGCGAGCGTCCAGCGGCGGAAAGCACTTCGCCGAGACGCTTCCCGAGCGACTCAGCGCATGGGATCAGCAGCTCTCCGGATCGATTGCTGTCGGGGGGGGATTGCGATGTCGACCAAGGAAGACATGTGTCTATCTTGGATGCGTGACCGGAGCTCCCTCTCCTCGCCTTGCCTGCGTCGATCTGCCGGCCTTCCCGCTCCAGCTCCTGCTGACGCGGGAGCGCGGGTTCGCAGGGCATCCTGCGGTCGTCGTCGACCGCGACGAGCCGCAGGGGAAGGTCCTCTGGGTCAACGAGCGGGCGCGCCGACTCCGGGTGCTGCCCGGACGCCGCTACGCCGAGAGCCTGTCGCTCGCGCCCGGTTTGCGGGCAGGCGTGGTCGATGATGCCGAGGTCGAGGCTGGTGTTGCCGCAGTCCTCGGGGCGCTGCTCCGCTTCTCGCCGTCGATCGAGCCAGTGGTGGGATCGCCGGGGGTCTTCCTCGTCGATGTGACGGGGCTCGGAGGTCTGTTCGCTTCCCCCGAGGGCTGGGCGTCGCAGGTGCTCGAGGCACTTCGTGCCTGCCGTCTGATGGGAGTCGTCGTGGTCGGTTTCCGCCGCTTCGATGTCCGGGCGATCGCGCGAGACGTCGGTCCTGCGCAGCGCATCCTCGTCGATCGAGAGACTGAGCTCCGGGCCAGCGATCGAGTGCGGCTCGAGCGCCTCGATATCGCGCCACGTCTCCGCGATGCGCTGGGGCGGCTCGGTGTCGATACGGTCGGCGATCTGCGTCGCCTGCCGCCGGGCGGTCTGATGGAGAGGTTTGGCGCGGACGCGCACAGGCTCCACCAGGAAGCGCTCGGTTGTGACGCCGATGTGGATCTCCGACCGCGCATCGAGTTGCCGCCGGTCAGCCACCGCTACGAGCGCGACCCCGAAGCCCCGCGACTGGACACGGAGAGCCTCGTCTTCCTGGCGAACCAGGGGCTCGAGTCGGTCTGCACCGAGCTGGCGCGGAGAGGAGAGGCGTTGGTCGGGGTCGAGGTCCGGATTCCTGTCGATGGTCCCACGCCGTGGACGACCCGCGTCGAGCCTGCGGATCCGACGCTCGATGTCGCCCATCTGGGCCAGCTGGTCCGTCTGCGGCTCGAACGGGCGGAGCTGCCCGGCGAGCCGGAGGGACTCGAACTCACGGCCGAAGGGGTGCGCGCGACGCGGAGCCAGCTCTCGCTGTTCGTCGAGGCGCCCAAACGCGACCCGGCCGTCGCAGGGCGTGCGCTCGCGCGGGTCCGCGCGGACCTCGGCGACGACGCCGTCGGTCGGTTCGTGCTCCGCGCCGGGCACCTGCCGGAAGCGCGCTCACGCTTCGTGCCGACGCTCCAGTTCGGTCCGCCGCAGCCGCGGCTCGACGCGCGCCCCTGTCTGGTGCGCCGCCTCTTCACACGGCCGATTCCCGTGCCGGGGTGGCGCACCGGACCGGACGGCTGGATGCCGCTCGGGCTGGAGGCGGGACCCGCGCAGTCGGTGCGGGGCCCCTACGTCGTGTCCGGCGGCTGGTGGGTCCGCGAACAGATCCGCGAGTACCACTTCGTCGAGCTGCGCCGCGGCGACGTGCTGTGGATGTTCTACGACCGGGTGCGCGCGCGCTGGTTCCTGCAGGGCGGAGTCGAGTAGCGACTCTGCCCGCGGCCTCACAGCCTCTCGCGCATGAAGCGCTCGCGGAGCGCGCGCAGGTGCGGGCTGCCGACGCCGTGGCGCGCGCGTGGGTAGAGCATGAACTCGAAGTTCTGCTTGCCGGCCTTCTGCAGCTCGTCGACGAGCAGGATCGCGTTCTGCATGTGGACGTTGTCGTCCATCGTGCCGTGCACGATCAGCATGTGGCCGCTGAGGTTCTTGGCGGCCTTGACGACCGAGGACGCGGCGTAGCCGGCCGGGTTGTTCTGCGGCGTCGCCATGTAGCGCTCGGTGTAGATCGTGTCGTAGAGCTCCCAGTCGTAGACGCCGGCGCCGGCGATGCCGCACTTGAACTTCGTGCTGTGCGTCATCGCGAACGCAGTCATGAACCCGCCGTAGCTCCAGCCGGTGATCCCGACCCGCTCGGCGTCGGCCCACTCGTTCTTGCAGATCCAGTCGACCGCGTCCTCGATGTCGCGGAGCTCCTGGACGCCGAACTGCCGGTAGCAGGCCTTCGTGTAGCGCATGCCGCGGCCGGACGCCGAGCGCACGTTGACGCGGAGCAGGATGTACCAGTCCGACGGGGGCGACGGGCGGAACACGTCGCGGATCGTCGCGGCGTCCGGTCCCGAGTAGGTGTCGATCCAGACCGGGTACTTGCGGGACGCGTCGAAGCCCTCCGGGAGCGTGTAGGCGACGTCGATCCACTCGCCGTCGCGGGCCTCGATCTGCTCCCAGACGGGGAGCACGAGCCCTTCACGTGCAGGAGCGCGCGCGAGCTCGCGCTGGATCTTGCCGTCCGTCGAGCGGAGCCACTGCTGGCCCGGATCGACCATGCTCTGGAACGAGTCGAGGACGAACGTGCCCTCTGCGTCGAGGCTCACGCTGTGCGTGCCGCGGCCGTCGGTGATCTTCTGGATCGACGAGCCGTCGAGCTTGGCCAGATAGGCGTGGCTGCCGATCGCGTAGTCCGGGGCCGAGCCCGACACGACGAGGAAGCCGCGCTCCTCGTCGAGGCGGACGAGGCTGCGCACTTCCCACTCGCCCGAGGTCACCGCGGCGACGAGCGTGCCGTTCGGCTGGTAGCGGTCGATGTGCTTGTAGCCGGTCCGCTCGCTCTCCCAGAGGAACGTGCCGTCGGCCAACCAGCGCGGCAGCGGCGGGCGGTTGACCCAACCGTCCGTGCACTCCTCGTGGACGATGACCGTGGACTCTCCGGTCGATGGGTCTGCGAAGACCAGATCGAGCCAGGTCTGCTCGCGGTTCTGCACGAGGCAGACGACGCGGTCGCCCGACGGGGTCCAGTCGACGTCGACGATCAGGATCTCGGCGGAAGCCGGGTAGGCCGACAGATCGATCTGCGTGCGGGCGCCGTCCTCGGCGCGGCAGAGGTGGAGGCTGGCGCGTGGGTTCGTCGTGCCGGCCTTCGGGTACTTGAGCTCTTCGATGTTCAGCGTCTTCTGCGTGTGGTCGACGACCGTGAACGTGTCGACGCCTTCCTCCTCGATGCGGAGGAACGCGAGGTGCGCGCCGGTCGGAGCCCACCACGTCGCCTTGAACTCGTACCGGCCGTAGACCTCCTCCTGGTAGACCCAGTCGAGTTCGCCGTAGAAGAGGTTCTCGCCGCCGTCCTCCGACACACGCGTGGTCTCGCCGTCGTCGAGCCGGACGATGTGCAGGTCGTAGCCGAGGATGCACGAGACCGAGCTGCCGTCCGGAGCGATCTCGAAGCGCCGCGCGCCTGCGAGGCCCTCGCGGACGCGGCGCGCGCCCTTGCCGCTCTCCCACGCGTAGAGCACGCCGTCGAGCACGGTCGCCCCGCGCTTCCCGTCGGCGGTCATGTGGACGCCCGGATGCTCGATCGGCTGGCGCGGCAGCGTGCTGCGCTCGGCCGTGCCGCGCAGCGCGGTCGGCGACGGCGCCTTGCCGAGCACGAGCGCGAGATCGGCGACGAACTCGGCGCGGAAATCCGGAGTTGCAGCGGCCTCGGGTGCAGGAACCGGATCGACCTCCTCCCCGGTCGCAGGGTCGATCCAGCGATCGCCCAGCACGAGATGGCGCCCGTCGTGCGCCCACTGGGCGCCGCCCGAACCGGAGCGCGGTGTGCGTCGCTGCGCGTGCGCGTCGGGGGCGAGGAGCAGCGAGGTGGCGGCGAGTCCTGCGAGGAGGACGAGACGGCGGTCCGAAAGCGTCGGCATGGCGTGGGGGAGTTTGGGGTCTCACGCGTGTCCTGGGAAGAGCGTGCAGCCACGCCGGAGCGACAGGGTGAGGGGCTTCGGTTCCCCTGTTGTTCCTGGTTCGAGCGGGGTCCCTGCGTAGATTGCGACCCCGTCGCCTCCCCTCAGCGACCTGACCCCATGTTCGAAACCCTGCTGATCGCGATCTTCGTTCTCGGCTACCTGGCCATCACGCTCGAGCACGTCCTCGATGTGAACAAGGCGGGCGTGGCGCTCCTCATGGCGGTCGTCTGCTGGATCGTCATGCAGACCGTGGGCCACCACGAAGGTGCACTCGACCACCTGTCCGAGCACCTCGCCGAGATCTCCCAGATCATCCTCTTCCTGCTCGGCGCGATGACGATCGTCGAGCTGGTCAGCGAGTACCGCGGCTTCGACGTCCTGCAGCGGCGGATCGCCGAAGGCGGCGTCAACACGGTGCTCTGGGTGATGCCGTTCTTCACGTTCTTCATGTCGGCCGTGCTCGACAACGTGACGACGACGATCCTGATGCTGTCGATCCTCAAGCCACTGATCCCCAGGCAGGAGGTCCGCTGGAAGCTCGCTGGCATCGTGGTGCTGACCGCCAACGCCGGCGGCGCGTGGTCGCCGATCGGTGACGTGACGACGACGATGCTCTGGATCGACGACCGCGTCTCGAGCCTGTCGCTGATCACGCACGTGCTGGTCCCGTCCATCGTCTGCGCC
>JBEAPQ010000502.1:0-3876 GCA_041164325.1 Planctomycetota bacterium
GCAGCCGGAAGGAACTCTGGATCCTCCCCGATGCCGATCACGGCGACGTCTGGAAGGAAGACCCGGAAGGGTACCGGCAGAGGCTGCGCGCGTTCGTGGCGCGCGTCGTCGGGGGGTGAGAGTGTGTGACGAAATCTCGTCACGCACTCTCCCGCGGCCGCGAAGCGGCCGCCAAGCAAGCACTTCAGAGCCTGTAGACTGATTTCGTCTCAGGCTCTGAGAGCCTGTGACGAAATGTCGTCACGGGCTCTCCCGCAGCCGCAGAGCGGCTGCCAAGCAAGCAGCTCGGAGGCTGTAGGCTGATTTAGTCACAGCCTCGGAGAAGCCGCTGCACGGCGACGAGCGACGCACTCCGGTGGCTCACGAGGGCCGTCAGCTGTTCGCCGAGTTTCTCGCGGGTCGTTCCGCGGGTCCGCTTCGCGAGGATCTTCTGGTAGGCCTCCGCGGCCGCGTCTTCGTCCGGCAGGTCGTCGCTCATCCCGTCCAGGCCCTCGATCGGCTCTCCGCTCGGGGCAGGGAGGTTCGCAGCCAGGATGCCGCGCACCCGCTCGACGTCGAACATCCCGTGGAACGCGGGGTGGTAGACGCCGTGGTAGATCAGATTGCCGAGTTCCAGGATCGGTGCGCCCAGCAGCGCGCGCAGATCGGCCTTCCGATCCGGCAGGTCGTCCATCAGAGCCCGGAACCGCTCGTCCCACCCGCGGTCGTAGACGACCACCGTGCCCGCATCGCGGATTTCCTCGGCGAGCGTCTTGATGGTCTCGTCCCGGGGATCGTCCTGCGTCGCCGACACGAACGAGCGGTGGTAGCTGCGACCGCTCTGCTCGAAGCGGTGTGAAGACCACGCGTAGGGAATCTTCTGCCAAGGCCGCGACTGGGCGAAGCGGGGCAGCGGGTCGAGGTGCCACAGCACGTGCACGAAGCAGACCGGGTCGTCGATGTCACGCAGCTCGTCCCGGACGAACGGTTCGACGATCAGACGGTCTTCCTGGATGGCGCGAACAGCACGGCGCTGCCCGGCACTGAGCCCTGTCTGCGACGGCTTGAGCTGGTCGATGCTCTCGATGGCGTTCTCGTGGAGCTTCGTCTCGACGACAGACGCGAGGTGCGGGAGCTCGAACAGCGGGTGCTCCGGCCCCTCGCTGCTACAGCGCTCCAGATGGGGGCAGGGCAGGGGAGTCCGGCACCAGGTCCCGGTGGGGAGGTCGAGCATGCCCTCGTCCTCGACCACCGACTGGAAGGACTGGACCTGCTCGGCGACCCGGGACAGCTGGTTCCGAGCGCGGGAGGTGACGTCTTCGCTGCGGAACAGCTTGTGGACCGGGTAGTCCCGGCTGCCGTCGTGCACGTAGCGCTCGTCGAGATGGAGGATCGACGCGCTCTTCACCTGGATGCCGCAGGCCTCGACGGCGTGGACCTGGAGAGCGACGTCGGTCAGGTGCCGGGGCTTCAGGAAAGTGCCCGCCTTGACCTCGAACAGGTCGACCTCGTTCGGCCCGACGACGAGCGCGATGTCGCAGACGACCTCGACGCCTCCACCCTGGAACACCGCGTGGAACAGCGCCCCAGGGCGTCCCGACGCGATCTCCTCGCGCGTGCGCTCCATGGCATCTTCCTTCGCGACGCCCTGCAGGTCGGTGCCCCGCGGGAACGCTTGGCTCGCGAGTTCGACGAGGCGCTGGCCGAGCGCAACCAGCTCTTCCTGCTGGGAGCGGCGCGCGGGAGCCCGCTTCGCATGGAAGTCCAGGTGCAGGCGCTTGCTGCACTGGACTCCCGCCTCGAACAGGGGCTTGGTGATCAGCGGAAGGGTCGCGGCTCGGGAGCGTTTCAACGCGGGGTTGCCTCGGGTTCGGCGGACGGAGGGAAACTCAGGCGGGGGGGCGTCCGCGCAGGAACATGCGCGCCACGAGGAGTCCGACGCCGGTGACGCTGCCCCAGAGGACAGCGGACAGCAATCGGTCGCTCAGATCCTCGTCGTCCTCGACTTGCGGAGGCCGCGCGAAAACCAGTGAGTCAGCCACTTGTCGGAACACTGGCTCTGATTCCACCCAGTCAGTCTCCCACGCGCGCAGGCTGAGGATCAACCTCCGGCCCATCGTGGACGCGTAGAGGTCGCGGGAGCGCATCGGCGGGTGCGCCGGTTCGCCCGACTCGTAGCGCATCGCGATCTCCATCACGGGGTGATCCGAGCGGCCGATCTTTCCGAGTCCGGTCGACAGGACCGTGCGTCGCGCGCCTTCGCCTCCGCTCCAGCCCTCGTGGAACGCGACGATCGCATCGAGGTTCTCCTGCGTGGCGCCGAGTTCGAACGAGTCGACGAAGTAGAGCATCGCGCGTCCGTCGAAGCCCTCGGCGAGCCAGCGGTCGACGGCACCGAAGACCTGGGCTTCCCCCGGATTCGTGACTCGCAGGCCCGGAGGCAGCCCGTCCCCGAGCAGCTGCGCCTCGGCGGGACCCAGCTCGCGCCACGACGCGGGCAGGATCATGTGCACGACGCCGAGCTCGTCGAAGAGCTGGAAGCCCGCGGGCGGCTCCGGCGGATTGGGGATGGCCTGGCCAGGAAGGGCGGACGCCCCGGCCAGGATCGATCCAAGAACCAAGGCCCTGGTCTGCATGCGGCTCACTGTCCTTCGAGCAGTTCGAGGAAGGCTTGATCGACGTAGGTCGGCCCGTCTTCGGCGCGCCAGCCGGTGCCACTCTGGAAACCCGGATCCCCCTCGAACGTGACCCGTCCCGACGGGCGGATCAGAACGAAGCGCGGCATGCCGAAGTGGCCGGCCTTCACGAAGTAGCGCTCGAAGGTCGAGCCCCCGTCGATGCCGATGCGTGCTCCGTCCATCGGGGTCTTGGACAGCACACCCTCGATGTCGGACGGATGCGTGCCTCCATCGCAGAGCACGAGGGTCTGGAGTCCGGCCGCGCGTCCCTTCTCCGTCAGGTGGGCGACGTAGGCTGCGGTCGGAATCACGCGTTCGGCTGCGGGAGACCAGAACACGAGCATGACGGGCGAGCCGCGGAGCTCGGCGAGCGTCGTCGACGCGCCGCGGTGCCACCGCACGTCGAGTTCGGGCGGCTCGATTCCGGAGAAGCTGCCCTCCTGACGGAGTCCAGCGTCCGCGAGCACCCGCTGCATCGCGAGGCGCCGTTCGATGCGCGCCGCCGGATCGTGCGGGTCGCGGGCGAGGATGCGCAGCTCGCGGTACTCCGCCTGCCCGGGGCCCGTGACGAGTCCGAATCCGCCGCGGACGACGCGTTCGTTCGCGTAGTCGAGAGAGCGGACGTAGAGACCGTCCAGGTAGACATCGAGGCTCTTGCCCGACACGTCGATCCGGAGCCGATGCCACTCGCCGGCTCCCGCCGGGACCTGGCGGTGGTCGCGGATCTCCCAGACCCCACCGCGGTTCGACGAAATGTCGAGGAAGCCGTTCGGGTGCAGCAGCACCGCGTGGAAGTCCTGGTCACCCTTGCGACCGAAGCAGAGTCCGGCGAGGCGTCCGGCTGGTTCGCCGTCGACGAACGGAATCCTGACTTCGGCCTCGAGCGAGAAGTCGCCGTCGAACGCGACGTCGCAGGTCAGGACCTTCGTCACCATCGTTGCTGCCGACGGTGGGACGTCGGCGCGGATGCGCGCGCCGTAGGCCTGGTAGGCGTCGTCGTCGCCGGACCAGCCGTTGAGGGTCCGCTCGTCGTAGGCGAGGCGCCAACGCGCCAGCGAACGCCCTGTCCGCTCCGCGAGCGTGACGTAGTACTCGAGTGCCTCGGGCAGCGAGTAGCGCGCGCTCATGCGCCGTGCGATCTCGAGGGCCATCGTCGGCAGCTCCCGCGCTTCGTAGGTCCGCGCGAGAGCGAGGCCGTCCTCGCCGACCTTCTGCTTCA
>JBEAPQ010000503.1:0-8417 GCA_041164325.1 Planctomycetota bacterium
GAGTGGACGACAGACCCCAACTATCGACTGCCCGCTGCTTCCCAGCAGGAGATCCTCGAACAGAGCGAAGAGGGCTTCCTCGAAGCTGCGACCCAAGCGTTCGCGAAGGGCCGTCTCGGCAAGAAGACCCGCGCCGGATCGCGGAGTCCCTGAACGGCGGTCACTCTGCGGAGTGACGGACTCTCCGGCAGCCGCGGCGCGGCTGCCAGGCGAGCAATTCGGAGGATGTAGACTGATTCGGTCACAGCCTCCGGACCCGGGGGAGGGGTCAGCCGCGGATCACGGGCAGGCCTTCACCGACCCAGCGCGCCATGCCGCCGACGACGTTGCGGAGGTCGCGGAAGCCGTGCTGTCCGAGCAGCGAGCAGGCCATCCGGCTGCGGACCCCGTGCTCGCAGGTGACCACGTAGCGACGGCTCGGATCGAGTTCGCCGACCCGCTGCGCGAGCTCTTGGACCGGCACCAGCACGGCGCCGTCGATGCGGTGCATGCGGTGCTCGGGCTCGGTCCGCACATCGAGGATGATCAGGTCCGGATCGTCGGCCAGGGCCTGCTTGGCCTCGGCGGGGGACAGGTCGGCGTAGTCCATGGCGGGAGGTTATTGCGTGTGCTGGGCGTCGGGAACAGCGTGGTGGGGGAGCGTCAGTCGAGGTGGGCGCGATCGCTGTCGCCCATCTCGATCCCGCCGGACGGGAAGTACTCGCCCCAACGTCGGTCGACCGTGCGCGCCGTCTCCGGATCGCAGAACAGCTCGGCGGGATAGGTCGCCTTGAACCGTGCGTCGATGACGATCGGTGGGGTGTAGACCTGCTGGTGGCGGACCGTGCGGACGTGGCGCGCATGGATGTCAGCTGCCGGTTCGAACCGCGTGAACGTCGTCCACAGGAAGTTCATCGGGGATCGGGCCGCCTTCGCCGCGTCGTCGACCAGGACGACGAGCGGCCAGTCGGCGACGGCATCGGAGCCGGCCAGCCGCGCTGCTGCGCCCGGCTCGACATCGTGGCGGGGGCCGGACACACAGAGTGCGCCCCGGCAGAACGGAACCGCCTCGTCGAAGCCTTGCGGCAGGGTCTGCCCTTCGAAGGAGCCCTTGAGGTCGCGGACTGGATCGCCGAGGCCCAGCAGCACGCCCTTGCTGCCCTCGTTGACGGTGGGCCCGGCGTAGTCGAGCGTGTCCATGGACAGGTTGCCGAACACGTAGAGATCGGTCTCGAAGTTGGCGCGCGCGAGGATGTGTTCGAGCGTCGCGCGGAAGTCGCGCAGATCCACGTCGCGGTCGGTCAGCAGCAGGAACTTCGTCAGCGAGAGTTGGCCCTCCCCGAGGATGCGGAACGCCGAGGACATGGCCTCGCGCTTGTAGCGCTCCTCGACCACAGCCGCGCTCAGGCTGTGGTAGCCGGTCTCCCCGTACGACCACAGGGAGCGGACCGCGGGCATCACCAGCTTGATCATCGGTGTCAGCAGGTCCTGCAGGTAATCGCCGAGGAAGAAGTCCTCCTGGCGCGGCTTGCCGACGACCGTCGCCGCGCAGATCGGATCGCGCCGCCGGAGCAGCGCCTGCACATCGATGCGCGGGTAGTCGTGCTTCAGCGAGTAGTAGCCGTAGTGGTCGCCGAACGGGCCCTCGGGATGGCGCGCGCCGGGCTTGACCTCGCCGACGATGACGAACTCGGCTCCCGCGGCCACGGGCAGCGGTCCGGCAGGGTTGCGTGCGAACTGGAACCGCTCGCCGAGCATCAAGGACGTCAGCAGGACTTCCGGCACGTTCTCGGGGAGGGGTGCGATCGCGCCGAGGATCATCGCCGGAGGCCCCCCGATGTGGACGTTGACCGGCATCGGCGTGCCCCGTTCCTCGTGGACCGCGAGGTGGAAGCCTCCTCCCTTGCCGATCTGGACGTGCAGGCCGCAGGTCTGGTCGTCGAAGCGCTGGACGCGGTACATGCCGAGGTTGGGGCCGAGGCCGTCCGGGTGCTCGGTGTAGACGAGGGGCAGCGTGACGAAGGCCCCGCCGTCTTCCGCCCACGTGCGCAGGAGTGGCAGTCGGCCGAGGGCCGGCGGCCGGTCGACGACCTCGGTGACGTGTCCCCGGCGCCGCATGCGTCGACCGACGCGGAGCAGGGCACCGAGGAGGTCCCGCTGCGCCCAGAGCTTGGAGGGGGACGGAGGGAAGAGTTCGTGGGGCAGCGCCGCGGCGCGGGCCACGAGGGCCTCGGGCCGTGGGCCGAACGCGAGCTCGACGCGCCGCGCCGTTCCGAACAGGTTGGTGACCACTGGCCACGCGGCACCGCGGACGTTGCGGAACAGGAGCGCCGGTCCTCCGGCTGCGATCACGCGCCGGTGGACTTCGGCTGCCTCCAGATCGGGGTCCACCTCGGCTTCGATCTCGACCAGTTCGCCCTCACGGCGGAGCACGTCGAGGAACGCGCGGAGGTCCACGAGCGAGCGCCCCTTCGGCAGCGGATCAGGTGTCATGGAGAGGTCGGCGGGTGCGATCCGTGCGTGGGGCAGAGCGGGACGATCCAGGTGGCTGCGCGTGCGGATGCGCCTGCGGGACCGAGGCGCACGCGGAGCGCATCCAGATTTTCGAGGCACGCGCCACGCGCCTCGCCGTCTGCCTCGAGAGCAGCGACGGCGCGCGCCACCGCGTCCCAGTCGCCGGGCCTTTCGACGGCGAACTCCGGGACGATGCACTTCCCGGCACAGAGGTTGGCGGCCGCGAACCACGGCACCGTCAGCAACCGGTGCCGGACGAAGCGGGCGAACCTCCCCGAGAGCACGTAGACGACGACCGTCGGCGTGCCGTGCAGGCAAGCTTCGAGAGAGCCGGTGCCCGACTTCGCGAGGACCGCACGTGCGCCGCGGAGCCACGGGCCCGGGTCACCTTCCTGAACCTCGACGCGTTCGCCGTCCGGCAGCTCGGCGAGGCGCGTGCGGATCAGCGCGGCGCGGCCTGGATCGCGGTGGGGGATCACCACGCGCAGGTCGGTGCGGTCGCGCTGCAGCGCCGTCGCGAGTGCGACCATCGGCGCGAGATGGAGGGCGATCTCCTTGCGGCGGCTCCCCGGCATCAGCACGAGCGTCGGCCGTGCGCGCACGGCCGCGAGGGATGCTTCGCTCGGTGGGTGGGACGCCAGTTCATCGAGCAGCGGGTGGCCGACGTAGCCCGACGCGAGCTCTCGATCGCCGAAGAAGGCGGGCTCGAACGGGAGGATCGTCAGCGTCGCGTCCACGGCCTGTCGGTAGCGGCGCATGCGCCACGGACCCCACGCCCAGTACTGGGGCGCCACGTAGTGGACGACCGGGATGCCGCGGCGCCGGGCGGCCTCGGCGAAGACGAGGTGGAGACCTGGGTAGTCGACGAGGACGACGAGGTCCGGGCGTTCCGCGCGGAGCACGTGCAAGAACGTCGCGAAGGCGCGGACGATCAGGGGGATCGAGCGGAGGACCCCACCCAGGCCCATGACGGCGTGCTCGGCGAGCGGGAACCGGCTGTCGACGCCAGCCCGGGCGAGGCGCTGCCCGCCGAATCCGATCCACGCGGGCTGGTCTCGTCCCTCGTCGCTGCAGCCGGTGCGGACCGCGTCGATCAGGTGGAGCAGGTGGGTCTCGCCCGACGTCTCCCCGCAGGACACGAAGATCCGTCGGCAGCGGCCGGCGTGCGCAGCCACGAAGCGCTGCCGGGCGTCGTCCCTGACCTCGGCGGTGGCCGACCGGTCCAGAGCGGCGCAGCTCTCGGCGAGGTACGACGTGCGGCGAGGGAGGAAGGCCAGGACGTGGAGCGGCGCCGCCAGCGCGCGCAAGAGCTCGCGGCACAGGACCGCAGCGACCTCGATGCTCGGCAGCGCCCCCATGCTCAGAGCGGTGTGCGCCGGAACGCGCGGTCGGCTGCGAAGTAGAGGGCAGCGGTGCCCACGAGCACCCAGATCGTGGCTTCGGAGAACAGCTGGGCGAAGCCCGTGTTGCCTGCCATCACCGGGCCGTAGACGTCGAAGTCGGACAATCGGAACAGGCTGATCTTCCGGATCTCCTGCACGAAGTAGATCGCGACCTGCGCGACGATGACCGCGCCGATCCAGAACGCGGTGTGCACCTGCGTGCGCGACAGCACCGAACAGAGTGTGGTCCCGGCGAGGACGAGCAGCACGAAGCACGCGTTGTGGAACGACGCGATCGTCACGCGACCGAACGGCAGGTCGTGGTCGACGGACGGGATCGCCGACAGCGGCACGGCCGACCAGGACGTGAGGAAGATCGGCACGACGAGGCAGACCGCCACGACACCGAACTTCGCCGCAAGGATCCTCGAGCGGGAGACCGGTCGCGCGAGCAGGAACTCCAGCGTCTGGTTCTCGCGTTCGCGCGCGACGAGGCCCGTGCCCATCAGGACGGCACCCGCGACGCCGACGACGTTGACACCCTTGAAGAACAGCTGGACCGCCATGTAGGCGAGGTAAGCGCCGTCATCGTCCGGGCTCATGACCTGACGGAAGATGTTGCGCAGGAACTCGGCGGGGAGGAGCTCTCCGATTCCAGCGCCCGCGCGGCGCAGGTCTGGCCAGAGGATGATCGCAGGGATCAGCAGCAGCTCGAGAAGGAGCGTGTAGGCGAACGTCATCCCACGCACCTCCCGCCACGTCTTCAGCGCGATCATGCGGGCGCCTCCTCGTCGAGGCTCAGGGCCCGGTAGAGATCTTCGAGGCGCGTGGCGCCCACTTCCGCGGCGAGGACCGAGTCTCCCGGCAGCCGCGCGAGCCACGCGAGTGGGGCCCCCGTGACGACGACACGGAGAGTCCCGTCCGGCAGAGACTCGACCAGCTCGGTCCCGTCGGGGAGCTCCACCTCGGTCGCGAGGCGCAGACGGACTTCGTGCCGCAAGGCGGCACGCGCTGCGGCAACGCGCTCCTCGGCGATCCGTCGCCCCGCGAACAGGAAGACGCACCGGTTCGCCAGAGCGTCGACCTCCGCGAGGTGGTGGGAGCTGAGCAGCACGGACTTGCCTGCGTCGCGCAGCCAGGCGAGGACCTCACGGAGGTGGAGACGGGCGGTCGCGTCGAGCGCACGGTCGGGCTCGTCGAGCACGTAGAGCTCGACGTCGGGGCGAAGCGTCGCGAGCAGCGCGAGCTTCTGCTTCATGCCTGCCGAATACTCGCGGACGCGGCGCGCGAGGGGCAGCTCGAACAGCTCGGTGGCTTGCCGCGGGAGTTCCTGGGTGCGAGGGTGGAAGCCGAGCGCGAACTGGAGGAACTCTGCCCCGGTCATGCCGGCGTAGACGCTCGTCTCGCCGGGCAGGTAGGCGACCCGTCGGCGGATCGCGAGGTCATCCCGACGGGGGTCGAGTCCGAGCACACGGACGTCCCCGGCGTCGCGCGCGACGAGACCGAGCAGGATCCGGAGGAACGTCGACTTGCCGGCGCCGTTCGGCCCCACGAACCCGACGATCTCCGCGGGCCCGACCTCGAGCCCGAAGTCGGCCAGGGCCTGTCGCTCGCCGAAGCGGCGCGAGACTCCACGCGCGGACACAGGCGCGCTCACCGGGTCACCTCCGGGGAGGGAGCCGCTTCATGCCAGCGCGCGGCTGCCGCGAGGAAGGCTGCCAGGACCCGATCGCCGTCCGGTGTCAGGAACGACTCGGGGTGGAACTGCACGCCGTAGGTCGGGTCGCGCCGGTGGTGGAAGGCCATCACGACGCCGTCTTCGGTCCAGGCGTCGGTGACGAGGTCGTCGTGCGCGGTCAGCACGGCGAGCGAGTGGTAGCGGGCGGCGGGAAAGGGAACCGGGAGACCTTCGAGAAGTCCCCGGCCGCTGTGGTGGATCGGCCACGCCTTGCCGTGGCAAGGGGAGACGCGCGCGACGCGCGCGCCGAACGCCACTCCGATCGCTTGGTGGCCGAGACAGACGCCGAGGATCGGTGTGTCCGCGCCGAGGCGCTGGACGACCTCGACGCAGCAGCCGGCGTCCTCGGGACGGCCTGGCCCGGGTGAGAGGACGATCGCTTCGGGGCGGGCTGTGCGGACGGATTCGGCGTCCAGCTGGTCCGAACGGCGGACCGAGACCCGGGCCCCCAGTCCGCCGAGGGCTTGGGCCAGGTTCCAGACGAACGAATCGCGGTTGTCCAGGAGGAGGACGTCCAAGCCAGGGCATGGAACCGCGACGGAACCGACGACGCAACCGCGCCCGTGCCGGGTGATGAAATCCGTACCCCGAGACAGTGGTCGCGCTTAGCCTCTCGGGGCCGCATGAACACGCTGATCATCGGACTGGGGCAAGTCGGTTCCCACCTGGCAAAGGTCCTGTCGACCGAGGGTCACGCCGTGACCGTGGTCGACTCGGACATCAGCCGGATCCGGCGGATCACCGAGAATCTCGACGTCCACGCCATCCACGGCGACGGCTCGCGGCCAGACATCCTGGACAGGGCCGATGCCGACTCCGCCGACCTGCTCCTTGCCGTCTCGAACGACGACAACGTGAACATGCTGGCCTGTCTGTTCGGCAAGCGGATCGGCGCCCGGCGCACGGTGCTTCGCGTCAAGGACATGGGGCCGTTCCAGCGCTTCCGGACCTTCTTCCGGAAGAACCTGATGTTCGACCAGATCCTGTCGCTCGAAGCGCTGGCCGCGACGGAGGTCGTCAAGGTCGTCCGCGAGAACCAGGCGGTGGGGGTCGAGAACTTCGCGGACGGCCGCATCCAGATGCGCCGGGTCAAGCTGTCGGCGACGTCCCCGCTCGTCGGGTTGCCGCTCCGCGACCTGAAGATGCCGCCGAACGTCCTGATCGTCGCCATCGACCGCAACCATCGCGTCAACGTTCCGAGCGGCGATGATGTCTGCGAGGTCGGGGACGAGGTCCTCGTGCTCGGCGACCAGAAGGGCATCGCGGCCTTCGAGAGGAAGACCGGTGCGCGCCCGACGCACCTTCGCTCGGTCATGATCTCCGGGTCGACGGGAATCGCGATCCAGGTGGCGGAGGCGCTGCGACGCCTCAAGGTCTCGGTTCGCATGATCATTTCCGATCGCGACGAGGCGGAGAGCGTCGCCGGACGCCTCGACGATGTGACCGTCCTGCACGGTGACGGGACCGACCACACGCTGCTCCGCGAGGAGCACGTCGGCGACACCGATGCGTTCCTGGGTCTCTCCGATCACGACGAGGTCAACCTGATGGCCTGCCAGCTGGCGCGCAGCGAAGGTTGCCCCCGGACGATCGCCCTCGTGCACAAGCCCGACTACGTGTCGATCTACGAGCAGCTCGGCGTGAACGTCGCGGTTTCGCCGCGCCTTCTCTGCGCCAACGCGATCCTGGCCCACGTGCGGGGCGGCAGCGTCACGCGGATCGAGTCGATCGAAGAAGGCCAGGCCGAGATCCTCGAGATCGAGATCCCGGCCGGCAGCAAGATGGTCGGCCGTCGTCTCCGGCAGTCCGGGCTGCCCAAGGGGGCGGTGATCGGCGCGATCGCGCGCGAGAGCGGCGAGATCGTCGTGCCGAGCGGAGAAGACACGATCGAGGCCATGGACAGCCTCGTGGTCTTCGCACTGCAGGCTGTCGTGGCCCAGGTCGTCGAGGCCGTGCGATGAGAGGCTGTGACTTTATTGAGTCACGGCCTCTCCCGCGGCCGCGGAGCGGCCGCCAAGCAAGCACGTCAGAGCCTGTAGACTGATTTCGTCACAGGCTCTGAGAGTGTGTGACGAAGGCTCGTCACGCACTCTCCCGCCGCCGCGGCGCGGTCGCCGAGCGAGCACCTCGCAGCCTGCCGACTGACGTCGTCACCGGCTCTCCGCGACCGGGAGGCCGGCCCTTCGTCGACGGACTTCGTCCGAGGCTGCGGCAGGACGCGCACTCGACGTCGTGCGAGGCGAAGCCCGAGGGGGGCTGGATGTCGAACCCGCCTCTCCGCCCGTGCGGGGCGGCCGATCGATCGCCCGGTAACGAACGACGGCTCCGACCGTGCAGGTCATGCCTGCCTGATCCGAGCCGTATGCAGGAGGCGAACCTCCAACCCATCGACGGTTCGCGCGGATGACCCGCGCCCGCCTGTGCCTTGCTCACGCGAGTCGTGCCCGCGTGACGCCACGTTCACCGTGGGAGCCCGCCGGGCGCGTCACGCGAACGTGGCCTGCGCCCGGGTGCGCCCGCGGCTCACCAGCGATCGTCGCGGTCGCGGCCACCGCCGCCGCCGCCGCCGTAGCCACCGCGGTCGCGGTCACGGCCACCGCCGCCACCGAAGCCGCCACGGCCGCCGCGGCCACCGCCGCCACCGCCGCCGCCACCGCCGAAGCCGCCACGGCCACCGCCGCCGCCACCGCCGCCGAAGCCGCCACGGCCACCGCCGCCGCCGCCGCCGCCGAAGCCACCGCCGCGGGGACCATCGGTCCGCGGACGAGCCTCGTTGACGTTGATCGTGCGGCCGTCGACGTCCT
>JBEAPQ010000504.1:0-10807 GCA_041164325.1 Planctomycetota bacterium
GCCGCCGGCCGCGCGTCCGGCTCCCGCCGCCCCGCAGCAGGGCGGTGAGGCCAAGCCCGACGAGGCCAAGGACGGCGACAAGGCGCCCGAGCGGCCGAAGTTCCCGACCGAACCCGCGATCGACCCCGCCAAGGAAGCCCTGATCGCCGTCCGTGACGGCGATCTCGCGCTCTTCGTCGAGGCTCACCGGAAGGACGAGATCGAACGAGCGGCTGCGATCGCGCGCGAGCGCGGCATCGAGCGCGTCGTCATCGAACTCGCGACCGGCGCAGCGGACGCGATCGATGCGCTGGCGGACGGCGGGATGTCGGTGATCCTGACCACCGCGCTGTCGGTCGAGGACACCGGCCAGACGGGTGCGCGCTACGTCCCCGAAGGACTCGAACACGAGAGCGTCGCCCACCACCTCGCCGCGCGCGGTCTCCCGTTCGCGCTGGCGTCCGGATCGAACGACCGCGGCCGGTTCCTGCCGGCCATCGTCGCCGAGGCGATCGGCCAGGGAGTCCCCGCCGACGTCGCGGTGCGCGCGATCACGCTGACCCCCGCCGAGCTCCTCGGCGTCGCCGACCGCGTCGGATCGATCGAGCCGCGCAAGCTCGCCGACCTCGTCATCACCTCTGCCCCGCTCGGCTCGAGCGACGCGCGCGTCGTGCGCGTCCTCTCCTCCGGCGTGACCCTGAAGGAGTAGGCCCCGACCGATGCAACGAACCCTCCTCTCCCTGACGTGCGCGGCCCTCGGGCTTGCCGGCACGCTGACGGCGCAGGGCACCGACGGCGCGTCGGTGCTGATCCGCGCTGGCAAGCTCATCGTCGCTCCCGGCGAAGTGCTGGCTGGCAACGACGCGCGCATCCTGATCCGCAACGGCAAGGTCGCCGGCATCGGCGCGTCGATCCCGGCCGAGGCCGCGCGACGCGCCCGGCAGATCGAGTGGGCCGACGCCTGCGTCGCGCCTGGCCTCGTCGCGGTGCACGACCTGCTCGACCAGGGCGCCGACCTCGGTGAGTCGATCGACGCGTTCACGCCGTCGCTCGTCACGGCCGACGCGTTCGACCCGTTCGGCGAAGCGCTCGCCGAACGCCCACGCACGGGCGTGACGGCACTCGCGCTCGCGCCCACCTCGGACAACACGTTCGGCGGCCTCGCCTGCGTCGTGAAGCCGGGTGCCGGCGACATGGGCGGCCAGGTCCTCCCGAACACGGGCTACCTGAAGCTCGCGCTGGTCCGTGAGTCGCTGAAGAACGACCGCTTCCCGACGTCTCGGATGGGCGCTGCGGACCTGATCCGCTCGGCCTTCGGCGACGCGCGCCGCCCGCTCGGCGCGACGGGTGAAGGCACCCGCGTCGTGCGCGGCGCCCTCGAGGGCGCGATGCCGATCGCGATCCACGCCCGGACCCACGCCGAGATGACGACAGCCCTCGACCTCGCGGCCGAGTTCGACGTCACGCCGATCCTGCTCGAGGTCCAGGACATCGAAGACAAGATGCTCGAGCGACTCCGCGGCAGCGGTGTTTCCCTCGCGCTCGCGCCGCTCGGCTACGGCTCGACCGACGAGCAGCTCGAGATGCCGGCGCGCCTGCACGCCGCGGGCGTCCGGTTCTCGTTCCTCGCGACGCGCGGCACCGACCTGCGCCGCGCGGCGGCACTCGCCGTCGGCCGCGGCCTCGACCGCGCGGCGGCGCTGGCTGCGATCACCCAGGTGCCGGCCGAACAGATCGGCGCCGGCGAGCGCGTCGGCACGCTGCGTGTCGGCCGCGATGCGGACTTCGTGGTCCTGACCGGCGATCCGGTCGACCTGTCCGCGCGCCTGCTCCAGGTCTGGATCGGCGGTGAGCCGGTCCACGCTGCCGCAACGCACGGCCAAGAAGGCCAGGAGGCCGCCCGATGATCATCCGCAACCGCACCGCGCTGCGCTCCCTCCCGATCGCTCCGGCCCTCGCCGCGCTCGCGCTGACGCTCGGGCTGTCGGCCCAGGACAAGGTCACCGTGTTCCGCGGCGCTCAGGTCCACCCGGTCGCGGCCGCACCGATCCAGAACGGCGTGGTCGTCGTCGCCGGAGGCCGCATCGTCGCCGTCGGCGGCGCGGACACGAAGGTCCCGGACGGCGCGCAGGTCGTCGACTGCACCGGCAAGTTCCTGACCCCCGGCCTCGTCGATGCCGGCACGACGCTCGGCGTCGATGGCCAGGACCTGAACGAGCAGGGCGAGGAAGTCACGCCACACCTCCGGGTCGTCGACGCCCTCGATCCGAAGGACCCGCGCCTCGCGCGCGCACGCCGCGGCGGCGTGACGACCATCCAGGTCAACCCGGGCAACCGGAACGTCGTCGGCGGCCTCGGCGCCGTCATCAAGACGCACGGCGACACGGTCGCCGAGATGCTGGTCCAGGACGAGTCGGGCCTCCGCCTGACGATGGGCAGCGAGCCTTCGAGCGGCAACCGCGCGATCCGCGGCGGCACGCCCGTCGGCATCTACTACCGCCGTCCGACGACCCGCATGGGCGTCGTCTGGGAGGCCCGCAAGGCCTTCTACGACGCGATGGCCTACCAGGAGCAGAAGACCGTTCCGGAAGGCGATCCCGAGAACACCGGCTACGACCCGGGCATGGAAGTCCTCGTTCGCGCGCTGCGCGGCGAGGTGACGGTCCGCACGACGGCCCGCGCCGAGCAGGACATCCGCACCGCGATCCGTCTCGCCGAGGAGTTCGGCTACAAGACGATGGTCGAGGAAGCGACCGAGGCCTGGCGCGTCGTCGACGACCTCGCCGCGGCCGGCATCCCGGTCCTCGTCGCCGCGCCGAGCCAGACGGCTGCGCCCGAAGGTGCCGACGTCCGCTACCACACGCTGAACCTGCTCGCCCAGAAGGACGTGCCGTTCGCGATCTGCACCGGCGCCGACAACATCGGGATGAGCCTCGCGCGCGAGGCGATGTTCGCGGTCCGTCACGGCCTGCCGCACGACCGCGCGCTGCGCGCCGTCACGCTGGATGCCGCGCGCCTGATCGGCGTCGACGACCGCGTCGGCGCGCTCGCCCCCGGCCTCGAGGCCGACCTCGTGATCTGGAACGGCGACCCGCTGTCGCCGACGACCAAGGCCGAGGCCGTCTACATCCGCGGTCAGGAGGTCACGCCGTGATCTCCCCCACGACCGCAACGCTTTCCCCACGCATTCCCTCTCGTCCCTCCCACCCGTCGATGATGACCCGCTTCACCCGACCGCTCGCGCTCGCCGTCACGGCTCTCGTGACTCCAGTCGCCGCCCAGGACCTCGTCGCGGTCCGCGCCGGCAAGGTCCTGACCGGCACCGGCGCCACGATGGAGAACGCCGTCGTGCTGATCGAGAACGGCCGCATCACCGCGGTCGGCTCGGACGTCGAGGTGCCCTGGAACGCCAAGGTCGTCGACGCGACGGGCAAGATCGTCGCCCCGACCTACGTCCTCGCGCACACGCCCGGCGGACTCAGCGGCGGGAACGAGATGATGCAGAACGTCCCGTTCCTGACCGTGCAGGACTCGATCGACCCGTCGTCGCTGTTCTTCGAGGAATCGCTGCGGAACGGCATCGGCACGGCGCACGTGATCCCAGGCAACGCGACTCTGATCGGCGGCCAGGGCATGGTCGTCCGCCCGTTCGGCAAGACCGTCGAGGACATGACCGTCGTCGACCGGGGCGGCATCAAGCTGTCGCTGGCCTCGGGCCGCGGCGCGAGCCGGATGGCGCAGATGCGCAAGCTCCGCAACGCGCTGGACGAAGCGGTCCGCATCCGCGCCGACCTCGCGCGGAAGAAGGAGGAGTTCGAGGCCGAGAAGGCTGCCGGCGCGATTCCCGCCGACAAGGAGTTCGAGGAGAAGGCCGACAAGCTGAAGCAGCCGATCATCGACCTGCTCGAGCAGAAGATCACCGGCTACCTCTACGTGCCGAGCGCCGCCGAGGTCCCGGAGGTCGCGCGCATGGTCGAGAAGTACGGCGTCCGCCTCGTGCTCGTGCTCGGACCGCGCTGCTACAAGGCCGCGGACCAGCTCCGCGAGCTCGGTCTCCCGATCGTCCTCGACGAGAACGCGATCGAGTACACCGAGCGCGACGCGGAGACCGGCGAAGAGACCGTCGTCTGCCAGGCCAAGGTCCTCGCCGACGCGGGCATCGAGTTCGCGGTCGGCGTGTCCGAGAGCGGTCGCGCCGCCGAGCGCTACCCGTGGTGGCAGATGGCCACGATGGTCCGCCACGGCGTCGACCCGGCGACCGCGATGCGCGCGCTGACGACCGTTCCGGCCCGCATCCTCGGCGTCGACGCCCAGTTCGGATCGATCGAGGTCGGCAAGGTCGCCAACCTCCAGGTCCTGACCGGCTCGCCGCTGGCCGCGACCACCTGGGTCGAGACCGTGCTCCTCGAAGGCGAGGTCGTCTACGAACGCTCCAAGGACCTGCGCCTGCAGCTGCTCTTCGGCGGCTCGGAAGGGGAGAAGTGATCGAACCGATGCGCACCCTCACCCTGACTGCCGCCCTGGCCTTCTCGACCGCGCCCGCGGTCAGTGAGCCGGAACCCACGCGCGGCCCCGGAGACCTCGCCGTCCACTGCGGCACGCTCTACGTGACCCCGACACGGGTCGTGAAGGACGGCTGGCTCGTGATCCGCGACGGCCGCGTCGCGTCGATCAGCACCAACGCGCCGACCGACCAGGACCTGACGATCGTCGACGCGTCGGACAAGACCGTCATGGCCGGCCTCGTCGCCGCCGACAGCGATCTCTCGGGCCACGGGGACGACACCTACAACGTCACCCCCGACTTCGTCGCGCTCGACGGCTTCGACTTCTTGCGCGAGTTCAAGAGCGCGCTGTCCGGCGGCGTGACGAGCGTCTACCTCGCGCCGGGGCGGAACCGCCTCGTGCCGGGCCAGGGGTCGGTCGTCAAGATCGCGGGCGATGACCTCGTCCAGCGCGTGCTCGCCGAAGCCGCCGCGCTCCGCGTGACGCTCGGCGAACCGAGCACGAAGGCGCCGCCGATCTTCGAGCCGACGATCTTCCCGACCGCGGACGATCCGCTCGAGCCCGCCCAGCGGCAGTTCCCTTCGGCGCGGATCTCGCAGCTGTCGACGCTGCGCGAGCTGTTCGCCGAGGCCGCGGCCGCCGGCGAGAACGCCGTGCCCACCGGCCCGGCGCCGATCGAGGAGCGCTACGCCCTCGAGCCGCTGCGCCAGGTCCAGCTCGGCGCGCTGCCGCTGCGCATCGCGGCCCGCGGCGCGGCCGACGTCCGTCGTGCGATCCAGTTCGGCAAGGAACTCGGTCTCGTTCCGGTTCTCGAGAACCCCGCCGACGTCGATCGGATCGCACCGTGGCTCAAGGACGTCCCGGTCGTGTTCCGCGCGCCGGTCCGCCTCAGCGCGAGCAACCCAGGCGGCGGCAACCGCGCCGAGAAGGAGCCGACCGACCGACCCGAGCACGCCGGCATCGCCGCCCGGGCGGGCGCACGCGTGGCCCTCGCCCCAGGCCGCACGGCCGACCTGCCTGACATGCTGATGCTGGCAGGGATCGCCGTCCGCTACGGCATGGAACCGAGCGCCGCGCTCGCAGCCGTCACCAGCACGGCCGCCGAAGTGCTGGGCGTCGCCGACCGCGTCGGCACGCTCGAGGTCGGCCGGGATGCCGACTTCCTCGTCCTCAGCGGCCCGCCGCTGGCGGTCGGCACGATGGTCGAACAGACCTGGATCGACGGACGCCCCGCCTACGAGCGGACGACCGACGTCGACCTGCTCGCGATCCGCGCGCCGCGCATCCACGTCGGCAACGGCGAAACGATCCGCGACGGCACGATCCTGATCGCCGACGGCAAGGTCCGTGCGATCGGCACCGACCTCGCGATCCCCTACGGCGCGCGCGTCCTCGAGATGGACGGTGTCGTCACGCCGGGCTTCATCGACGGCAACTCGACGCTCGGCCTGTCGGGTGACGGCGTCGAGGTTCCCGGCGGCAGCGCCGACCAGCAGATCGCCGCAGTCCTGGACCCCGCCGACCCGACGTTCGTCCCCGCGACGCGCGCCGGAGTCACGACGCTGCTCGTGTCGGGCGTCGACCAGGGCCTCGTGTCCGGCCGCGTCGCCGCGGTGAAGTCCGCGGCAGCGGACGCAGCCTCGATGGTCGTCCGCGACATCGCGGGCGTCCGCTTCGTGTTCGACGGCATCGGCCCCGACGCGGCCAAGCCGCTCCTCGCCGAGATCGAGAAGGGCAAGAAGTACATCGAGGCCTGGAAGGCCTACGAGAAGGCGCTCGCCGACTTCGAAGCCGGCAAGGCCGCGAAGCCGGTCGAGACCAAGCCCGAACCGGAAGAGGACGCCAAGCCCGATCCGATCACCGGGACCTGGGACTGCGAGATGGAGATCCCGCAGATGGGCCGCGCGCTCGGCATCAAGCTGGTGCTGAAGCTCGACGGCACGAAGGTCACGGGCTCCGCCCAGCTTTCGTTCGGCGAGCGCGAGCTTCCCGAGGCGCCGGTCGAGGATGGCTCGTTCCAGAACGGTGAGCTGCGGATGAAGCTGCAGTTCATGCGGAACCAGTCCGAGATGGTCGCCACGGTCGGGCAGGACTCGTTCGAGGGCACCGTCCAGGCCATGGGCCAGGAGGCGACGATCACCGGTCGGCGCACGAAGGCCGGTGCCGCCAGCAGCTCGAAGTCTTCCAAGTCGACCGTCGACGACGGCCGTCCGAAGAAGCCCAACGTCGACGAGGCGATGGAGTCGATGCGGGCGCTGATCGAGAAGCGCGCGACCGCGGTCGTCCGCGTCCAGCGGGCGCCCGCGATCGAGGCTGTCGCCAAGGCGATGACCGAGGCCGACATCCGCTACGTGCTGCACGGCGCCGACGACCTCGTCGACACGCCGGACATGCTGGAGGCCCCGCACGTCATGCTGGGCCCCAACCTCGTCCGCCGCGAAGAAGGCAAGATCATCAACGCGCCGGCGCGCCTCGCCGACGCGGGTGCGGTCGTGTCGATCGTCACCGGCGACAACGCGGGGAGCCGCTACATCGCCGAGCATGCGATGCACGCGATCCGCTACGGCATGGACCCGCAGGCGGCGCTCCACGCGCTGACCCTGGGGCCGGCCAAGATGTTCGGCATCGACGACCGCATCGGCAGCCTCGAGCGCGGCAAGGACGCCGACCTCGTCGTGTTCAGCGGGAGCCCCTTCGACCCGACGAGCCGCGTGCAGCTCGTGGTCTGCAACGGCCGCGTCGTCTTCGACGCGCGTGAGGAGAACGACTGATGACGCACTCTCCCCGGACTCTCCGCGCCCACGGCGCGGCTCTCGTCGCCGCCGGCCTCGCCGCAGGCATCGCATTCGCACCTCGGACCGCGGCCCAGGAGCCGTCGATCGACATCTACTTCGGCCGTAAGCCGACCGAGTACAAGGTCGCGATCAGCGGCCCGGACCGCGTCGAGAGCCCGGCCTACGCGTTCCGGTTCGCGAAGATCATCCCGGTCAGCGCGCCCCCGATCGACGACGGCATCGTGCTGACGCGCAACGGCAAGATCGTCGCGCTCGGCAAGGCCGGTGAAGTCGCGGTGCCGCAGGGCTTCGAGTTCGTCGACATGAGCGAGCACTGGTGCGTGCCCGGTCTCGTCGACCTGCACTGCCACATCGCGGCGAAGGGTTTCGACCTCAACGACACCGTCCACCAGACCAACCCCGAGATGCGGACCGTGGACCTCGTGACGATGGATCACGAGGACATGCGCAACGCGCTCGCCGGCGGCGTGACGACCGTCCTCTACATCCCGGGCTCCGGCTCGAACATGGGCGGCTTCGGGACGCTGACGAAGACCTGGGGACGCACCCCGCAGGAAGCGCTGATCCGCTTCCCGGGCTGCCTGAAGATCGCGCAGGCGGGCAACCCCGAGCGCCGCTCGGGCGACCTGGGCATGACCCCGCTCGGCATGAACGCCGGGCTCCGCGAGACGCTGCTCCGCGGCCAGGCCTACTACGAGGAGTGGGAGGCGTTCGACCGCGGGGAAGGCCCGAAGCCCGAGCTGCGCGCCGACCTCGAGTACCTGCGCGGACTGTTCCGCCACGAGTACCCGATCGCCGTCCACACGCAGATCTACCAGGTCGTGCTGCAGACGATCCGTCAGCTGCGCAACGAACTCGGTCTGTGGACCGTGATCGTGCACGGCACGTTCGACGCCTACCGGCTCAGCGAGTTCGCGCTCGAGTCCGGCGTGCCGATCTGCAACGGCCCGCGCCAGTACCACTTCGACCGCGGCTCCGGCTGGGGCTCCGGCTCGGGCATGGAGGGTGCTTTCGTCGGCACGGCGAACGGCTGGTACGCCGGCGGCCTCCACGGCTTCGGCGAGAACCAGCGCGGCGTGGGCATCGACGGCATCGGCATCAACACCGACTCACCGGTCGTCGCCCAGCACGAGCTGACGCTGCAGTGCGCGATGGCCGTCCGTCTCGGCCTGCCCGACGCCGTCGGCATCCGCGCGATCACGCTGAACCAGGCTCGCTTCGTGGGCGTCGCCGACCGCATCGGCTCGCTCGAGGTCGGCAAGGACGCCGACATGGGCATCTGGAGCGGCGACCCGATCGACCCACGGAGCCACGTCGAGATGACGTTGGTCAACGGCAACATCGCCTACAAGCGCGACCCGCGGAACCCGCGCTTCTGAGCGCACCGATCTGCTCCCGACGATGACGTCCGCAGCACAGCGCCGAGACCGCGACCTCGCACGGATCCTCAGGGGTCCGCGCGCGGCGGCATGGCTCGTGCTCGCCGCCGGATCTCTGAGCGGGCAGCAGGTCCTCGACGTCGACACCCTGCGATCGGCGTCCCCGCCATCGACCTTCGCCGTCAAGGCCGCCCGCTTCCTGACCGTCGACGGCGACCCGATCGACGGCGGCACGATGCTGGTGGAGGGCACGCGCATCCGCGCGATCGGCCGGACCACCGACGTCCCGGTGCCGAACGGCGTCCGGGTCCTGGATCTCGGGGACCGCGTCGTCAGCCCCGGCTTCGTCGATCTCCACCACCATGTGTCCTCGGGCGGTGGAGACATCAACGACATGGTCACGCCGATCAACGCCGAGCTCCGCACGCTCGACGTGATCCGCCCCTCTTCGCGCGCGGTCGCCGAGACGGTCGCGGGCGGCGTGACGACCACGCTGTTCATCCCGGGCTCGGGCACGAACATCTCCGGTTTCGGCGCGCTGCTGAAGATGAAGCCGGGCACCGACCTGCGGAGCATGGTGGTCCGCGAGCTCGGCGCGATGAAGGTCGCACAGGGCTACAACCCGGAGCGGCGCAGCGGCGATCTGGGCGAGACCCGGATGGGCATGCACCATCTGCTGACCGAAGCCATGCTGCGCGGCCGTGAGTACGCCGCGGCGTGGCGGGCGTTCGAGGCCGGCGAGGGTGACAAGCCCGACCTCGAGCCCGATCTCGAGCAGCTCCGCCGGGTCTTCGACCACGAGGTTCCGGTCATCATCCACACGGCTGGCGCGCGCGACTGCGTGGCGACGGCGCGGATGTTCCAGGACGTGTTCCAGACCTGGATGATCCTCTCGCACGGGACCTTCGACGGTCACTGGGCGGCGACGGCGCTTGCCGCGCGCAACACGCCCGTGAACCTCGGTCCCCGCATGTTCCAGCTGACCCGCGAGGGCCGGATGCAGGGCATCGCGGCCGGCTACTGGGACGCGGGCTGCAAGGACCTCTCGATCAACACGGACGCGCCGGTGATCGCCGCCGAGGAGCTCCAGCTCCAGGCCGCGATGGCCGTGCGTCTCGACCTGCCCTGGGACGCTGGACTGCGTTCCCTGACTCTCGTCCCGGCCCGTCAGATCGGGCTCGGCGACCGGGTCGGCTCGCTTTCGCCGGGCAAGGACGCTGACTTCCAGGTGACCCGGGGCGACCCCCTCGATCCCCGCCACCCCCCCGAGCTGGTCTTCATCGAAGGCCGGCTCGTCCATGTCCTCGGAGACGACAGATGACGAAGCCCTGCTTCCTCACCGCGCTGGCGCTGTGCCTCAGCGTCCCCCTCGCCGCACAGGCGCCGACGGCGTTCGTGCACGCCCGCATCCTGACGATGACGGACGCGGGCACGATCGAAGACGGGACGATCCTGGTCCGTGACGGCCGCATCGAAGCGGTCGGAGCGGGCGTGAAGGTCCCCCCCGGCGCGCGCGTCGTCGACGTGGCGGGCGGCACCGTGATGCCGGGCCTCGTCCACGCGTGGTCGGAGGCCGGCCTCGGCGGGAACCGCGGCGCCCCGGCGCCGGCGTCCCAGGGCGGACGTCGCGGCGGCGGTCGCGCGACCCCGGGCGGCAGCTCCGGCGGCGGCAACGCCCAGGTCGCGGCGGCCCGGAAGATCGCGGACCAGATCTACGACCGGCAGGACATCTTCGGCGACCTGCTGCGCGCGGGCGTGACGACGCTCGTCGTCCACCCCGACGGCACGGGCTTCCCCGGCCAGGCAGCCGAGCTCGCGCCGAACGTCGGCCCCGACGTCGCGCTGACCCTCCGCGACGAAGCCTACGTGGTCGTGTCCCCCGCGCCCGGCCCGCGCGCGGGCAAGGCGATCAAGGAGGCGCTCGACAAGGCGCAGAAGGCCCTCGAGGAGCGCAAGAAGCCCAAGGAAGAGCCCAAGACCGAGGAGAAGCCCGCAGAGGGTGCCAAGCCGGCCGAGGCGAAGCCCGAAGGCGAAGCGAAGCCCGCCGAGGGCGAGAAGAAGGAAGGCCCGGCCCCCGAGGGCAAGGAGGGCGAGAAGCCGAAGACCGAGGAGAAGCCGGCCGAGGCACCCAAGCCCCCGGAGAAGAAG
>JBEAPQ010000505.1:0-14419 GCA_041164325.1 Planctomycetota bacterium
GGCCCTTCCGCGCCTCGCGATCGACATCGACGGCCGTGCACGCCGCGAGCGCGGCCTCGGACATCAGGAAGTGATCGATCCGGAGCCCGTGGTCGCGCGGGAACGAGCCGCCCCGCATGTCCCACCACGTGTAGATCCCGGCCTCGTCGTGGTGCTTGCGGAGCGCGTCCGTGAGCCCGAAGTCCATGACGTGACGAAGCGCCTCGCGCTCCGGCGTCGAGCACAGGATCTTCTCGTGCCACTTCTCGGGGTCGTGCACGTCCCGGTCGTCGAACGTGATGTTGAAGTCCCCGCAGACGACGATCTTCTCCGACGGGTCGTAGGTCGCATCGAGGAAGGCCCGGAGCCGCCCCAGCCAGTCGAGCTTGTAGGCGTACTTGTCGCTGCCGACCGACGAGCCGTTGGGCACGTAGAGGTTGAGGACGAGCACATCCTCGACGGCGCAGCCGATGACGCGGGCCTGCGCGCCCTCCTCGTCATCGGGGAACCCGCGCACGACGGCCTCGATGCCGTGGCGCGCCAGGATGGCGACGCCGTTGTAGGTCTTCTGTCCGTGGACCACGACGTTGTAGCCGAGGTCCTCGAGAGGCTCGTACGGGAAGAGGTCGTCGATGACCTTCGTCTCCTGGAGGCACAGGACGTCCGGCGCGTTCTCTTCGAGCCACGGCAGCAGGCGGGGGAGGCGGGCGCGGACGGAGTTGACGTTCCAGGTGACGATGCGCATGCGGGGGCTCCGGGAGGAGGAGTGTGGGGTCCTGCGTGGCCCGGCGCAAACCGTCGCTCGGGGAACGGGCAGGCTCGAGACCTCGTGGGCAGCGCCCAGAGGTTGGGCGCGCGGCGCGATGGCCTATGCTCTCGCGCCGGATTCCGACCATGACCCAACTCCGCGTCCGCGACCTCCTTCTCGTTCTTCCGCTCCTGGCCTCGGCCTGCACGGTCGGCCCGCAGCCCGTCGGCCTCGAGACCGTCGCGTCCGACCTGGCGGCCTGCGATGTCGTCTTCGTCGGGGAGGAACACGACAACGATGTCGGCCACCTCCAGCACTACCAGCTCCTCCGCATGCTCCACGCGGAGCGCGGCGACCTCGTGCTCAGCATGGAGATGTTCGAGCGCGACGTGCAGCCCGTGCTGGACCAGTACCTGCAAGGCTCGATCGACGAAGCGGAGTTCCTGGCCAACAGCCGTCCGTGGGGGAACTACCGCGAGCACTACCGACCGATGGTCGAGTATGCGAAGCGCCACGGGCTGCCGGTGATCGCGGCCAACTGCCCGACGCCGCTCGCGCGTCAGGTTGCGAAGGAAGGCGTCGGCGTTGCGGCCGGCAACCCGAACGCGGCCGCCGAGACCTCGTCACCCAAGGACGCCTACTGGGACGCTTTCCAGGCCGCGATGGCGGGCCACGGCGGCGTCGACGAGGACACCGTCTACTCGTTCTACCAGGCCCAGTGCCTCAAGGACGACACGATGGCGGAGTCGATCCTCGCCGCGCGCGCAGGCAAGGACCCCGCACCGCTCGTGTTCCACGTCCAGGGCAAGTTCCACGGCGACGAAGGCATGGGTGCTGCCGCCCGCGTCACCTGGCGCGCTCCGGAACTGCGCTGCGCGGTCCTGACGATGGCATCCGCGCCGACCGTCGTGCAGACGGCACCGGGGCGCTACCGCCTCGATGTCCCGACCCAGCCCAAGATCGACGAAGTCGAAGCGCCGGGCGATCACCAGGAGGTCGCCGAGGAGCCCGCGGAGATGCCGGAGGTGGGCGGACGTCCCGCGCTCGGCTTCATGCCGAACTACGACGACGGCGTGCTCGGCGTGCTCGTCCAGATGGTCGTCGAAGGTGGTCCCGCCGAGGCCGGTGGCCTTCGGGATGGCGACGTGATCGTCGGCATCGACGCGCGTGACATCGACAGTGTCGCGGACTACATGGACGCGCTCGCGAACCTGAAGATCGGGCAACAGGTCAAGGTGCGTGTGCTGCGCGGCGACGAGCAGAAGACGTTCGATGTGAAGGTCGGACGCCGCTCCCAGTGACCGGCCTCCCGCGCGTGCGGTCCGTCCGTCGACGGCGGGCGGACCCGCGGCGTCGCGCGCCGCGATTCCCGCATCGAGGCGGGAAGAACTCCAGCGACCGTCCGGAAGATCAACAGGTTCCCGGATCCGGTCGATAGGGGGCGCACCGGAGGTTCCGATGCCCCAAGCCGCACGACTCGATCCCGATCCCCGCATCGCAGCCCTGCTGCTGCGTCACCCGGGCGTCGCGGCAGTCCGGGTCCGCGTCGCCGACGATGGGGTGGCCGAAGCGCGTGTCCTGCCGACTCCCGGTCGGAGTCGCATGGCCGCGCAGGGCCGGTGCGCGCTGATCGACGACGGCGGCACGTTCGTGGATGCCGAGCTCGTCGACATCTCCTGGGCCGGCGTCTGTGTCCGCCTCGGGGAGTCGGTCGAGGTGCCGCCCGAGCTCGGTGCCGAGGTCCAGCTCTGGATCGAGGCCGAGGCGCTCGGCGGTGGTGTGGACGGGTGGCTGGGCCGCGTGCGCTGGGTGCGGGATCGAGACGTCGGCGTCGCGTTCGAGGGCAATGCGGACGAGGGGATCCCACTGCTCCAGCTCGTCGAGGCGTTCGCGCGCGTCTCCGGTCGAACGACCGGATTCGCATCCATGGCCTCCCGGCGGCCGCTGCGCGCCTCGTTCGATCGTCGTGCGGTCCTCCACGTCGGCTCCGTCGGCGTGGAAGCCCGCACGGTCGATATCGCGGCCACCGGCGTCGGACTCGAACTGGTCGAGCCGTTCCACCTGGACCTGCGCACGCGCGACGTCCGCGTGCAGATCGACGCGACGCGTCTGTGGGACGAGCCCTTCCGGGCGACCGTCGTCCGGCACGAGGGCGATCGCGTCGGCCTCGCGCTGAGGCACGACCTCCCGGCCTCGCGGACGCTGGCTGCCATGACCGAGCGCGCGGCCGCCGAGGACTCCGTGTCACCGCGGGCCCTCGCGGACTGGCTGCGCGGGTCCGGACTGCGAGAGACCGTGCGCGTGCTCCACGTGGCCGCTGCGGACCTCGTCGCGGCGCGCGGATGACCGGCGGTCAGTCCCGCTCGAGCAGCGCGGCCAGTGCGTCCGCGTCCTCGACCGACAGCGCCCGCCTCAGCTCGGGGTCCTCGATCAGGTAGGAGCCGAGACGGGACGACGGCTCGCGGAGCGCGCTGACGATGAAGCCGGCGCGGAGCGCGCGCCGGGAGAAGCGACCCACGAGCTCCGACACGCCCTGGTCCTCGATGTCGAGCAGGGCGACGTTGAGCGGGCGTGCGGCCTCCTTGACCTCGAGGAAGCCCGAGGCGCCGCGGTCCGCCGCGTCGACGGCTTCGGCGAGTCGCCGCGCGGGTGGGACGGCGGCAGGGGCGACTCCCTGGAGTTCGGCGACGAAGTCCCGGAGCCTCGCGAGCTCGCGCGTGACGTCGAAGCGCGGTGGGTTCGGGCCGCTCGTCTGGAGCGCGACCTCCTGGTCGAGTGCGGCGCGCAGTCCGGCCATCGGGTCCTGCCCCTGGTCCTTCAGGTAGAGGAAGCCGGCGACCACCGCCGCGGCCACCGCGGTGACCGCAAGCCCGATCGCCCGGCTCCGCCGCCGCGGCGCGGTGCGGCGCGCTCGTGCCGTCGGCTGCTCCCGGAGGCGCTGGGCGGCTTCCTCGGAGCGGTCGAGCCACTCGCGTAGCAAGGTGCGGGCCTCTTCGGCTTCGTGGGGCGCGAACCCGGCGTCGGGCGCGGCTTGCTGCAGCGCGTCGAAGGTGCGCTGGGCGATGGCGAGCCGTTCGTGCGGATCGCGGGTCGCGCCGAGGCGTCGCGCGCCGTCCGCAGCCTGCTCACGGAGAACGTCGAGCTGGACCCCGCGGAGGTCCTCGGCGTAGAGCTTGGCGCGGTCGGGCCCCAGGTTGCCGCAGAGCATCGACAGCAGGTGTTCGCGCTCGTGCAGGACCGCGAGTCGCTCGGCGGGCAGGGTGGTCGGATCTGCGGCGAGGTCGCCGTAGCGCGCGGCGAGCTCGTGGTTGCGCGCGAGCGCGGCCTCGATCTCCCGCTTCCGGCGTTTGGCCTCTTCGAACTGCTCGGCGAGCCCCACCCCGTCGGTGCCGTCGCTCGCAAAGCGGTCGACGGCCCGCGCCATGTCGTAGATCGCGGTCGTCAAGTGCCCGCGGTCCATCGCTTCTTGGGCACCGCGGGTGATGCGGTCCCGCTCGGCGCGCGCCTGCTCGACCTTCACGCGGACGCCCTCCATCGCGTCGTGGAGTTCGTTGCGGGATCGCTGCGGCAGATCGACCAGGACGTCCAGCTGGAGCATCCGGTCCAGCCGCGCGAGCGTCGTCGTCAGCGGTCGGATGGGGATCGGTGGCGTGGCGAGCTGGGACTCGGCGTCGGCGATCAACGCCCAGCCCCGCTCGGTTGCGGCCAGGAGCGCCGCTTCGAGCGACCGGCGGGCGGGCTCGACGCGGGGCGTGAGACTCGGGTACTCGGCCGCGAGGTCTTCGAGGGCTCGCAGCAGGGTGCGGGGTCGGGCCGGGTTGCGCGTCGCGTCCGCGCGACGGAACCACGCGAGGGGCGCCAGGTCGTGGGCGACACCGAGCTCGCGGAGGAGGGTCTCGAGGTCCTCGACCAAGGCGACCTGCTGGCCGATGCGGGCGAGGTAGAAGTCGAGGCGGTGGAGCCTCTCCTTGGCCGTCGCGACGATCGGGCTGGCGCCGCCCTCGCTCTCCGTCAGGTTGCCGATCGCAGCCTCGATCGCGCCGATGTCCGCCTCCGCCTCGGCGGCGGCAATGCGCTGCTCGAGGTCGGCCAGCGCGTCGGCCTGGTGGGACAGGTCGACGAGCACCGCGGACAGGACGCGGATCGGCTGTCGCTCGGCAGGAGTCGGATGGAGAGGGTCGGCGTCCACGGGCCTCGGCAGCGGGCCGGCGCGACGCAGTGCCTCCACAGCGGCGTCGCAGGCCCGGCGGGCCTCGGTGAGCCGGCCGTTCCTCTGCATGTCCACGAGGCGTGCGGGCAGTTCGGGAGCGAGCCGCGCGCAGCCGCGCAGCGCGTCGTCGAGCGTCCGGCGCGCGCTCTCGTGCCTCGGAAAGCGCAGCAGGAATGCGCGTGTGGTCGAGAGGCACGCAGGGAGCGCCTGCGCGAGAGCGACGATGTCACCGGTCGGGTCCGGGGCGCGGCGAGGGGCGTGCGCCCGCTCCAGGATCCGTGCGCGCCGCCCTTCGGCGAGGGCCGTTCCGGCGAGGGAGGCAAGGCGTCTTGCGTCGTCGTGCTCGGGATGCGCCGCGAGCCAGTCGGCGATCCGGGCGGCGACGGTCGCGGCGTCGGGGCGATGCGCCGGATCCCGCGCCAGGCATGCGTCGATCACGGCCATGACTTCCGCGGGGCAACCCTCGAGCAGCCATCGACGGCGCAGCCCCTCGGTGGCGCGTGCGACCAGCCGCTCGGGAACGTCGTCCTGGAACGGACCGACTCCCGTCAGGAGTTCGTGCAGCACGCAGCCGAGCCCGTAGACGTCGAAGGAAGGCCGTGGGCACACGCCGCGGTAGGCCTCCGGTGGTGCGTAGCCGTGGGTGCCGCCGCTGAAGCCCGGGGCATCCGTGACGCTGCCGGTGGGCGCTTCGAGCGCGTGCTCCAGGTCGATCAGCGTCACGCGGTTCTCGGCCTCGTCGGCGACGACGTTGGCCGGCTTGACGTCGCCGTGCACGAAGCCAGCCTGGGCCCGCGCATCGCGGAACGCCGCGATGCGCGCGAGGACCAACGCGAGGGCGTGCGTGATGCGCAGAGCGCGCGTGACGTCGATGGCTCCCTCGCGGCTGAGGAGCCGATCGAGGGATCGTCCCGACACGAGCAGCTGCGTGACGGTCGGGCGGCCGGTCACGGGGTCCGGCCCGGCGTCGAGGTGGGCGGCGATCCCATCCCCGGCAAGCCTCTGTCCGACGTCGCACTCCCGAGCCGCGTCGGCGGGTGATCCGCTCTCGTAGACCTTGGTCAGGACGATCCTCCCCCCGGACTCGCGATGCGCGATCAGGGTGCGCGTCGCCGATGCGCTGATCAGCCATCGCTGCTGGTTGTCCTGGTCCGGGCGGGGAGTCATGGGGACGGGGTCGGGCAACCGGAGTCTACGGTCTGCCGCACGAGGGCGGTCCTCTCGGGTCGCCGCTGGAGCAGGTCTCGTGCCCGACGGGTCCGGTCCGACCCGGTGGCAGTCATCGGCGAGGCGCTAAGTGGGACTTGAGCAGAGACTTAGGGGATGCTCGATCGCATCGGGCGCAGGGCGTGCGCGGACTCTTGCGACGACAATCCGACGGTCCAGGGGGTCGCCAAGCGCGGAGAAGGTGACGAGAATCCGACGCCATGCCCGTGCACGTCGAAGTCACCGGGGCCGAGGGGCGACGCGAGACCAGCGTGGATGCTCCGACGTTCTGGATCGGGGGGGCTCCCCACTGCGAGATCCAGGTCGAAGTCCCGGGGTGCCGCTCCCGCATCCTGGAGGTCCGGGTCGAGGCAGAGGGCCGGCTGTCGGTCCGGGCGGAACCCGGACTGCCGTTCCCGGTCCGCAGCGCGACCGGCAACGTCGGCAGTCGGTTCGAGCCGCTGATCGACGGCGACGTGCTGAACGTCGGGCCGCTCCTCCTCAAGCTGCGTCCGTTCGGCGCGTCGGATGACGCGGCGGCGCAGGAGCTCGACCTGGCGGCCGTGCGGGGGCCCGGCGCGCCGATCGGTTCCTGGTACGAGACGTTCATGGACGTCGCCGACCACCTGGAGGCGATGCGGGACCCCGAGAAGATGGTGGCCGCGGCGATGGAGGCGGTCCTGGGCGCGACGGCGGCCGACCGCGTCCATGTGCGTGTGCAGGCCTCCGACCACGAACGTGCCGAGCCGCGGCTCCACTTCCGCACGCGGGACGGTGGCGCGGTCCCGTTCGGCGTGTCCAGCTCGATCGTCGAGCGGGTGCTCGCCAGCGGGCGGGCCGTCCACGTCCCGATCGCGGCCGCCGACCCGATCGCGTCGCGCTTCGTCTCCGTGCGTCGCGAGGGGATCAGTTCGGGGATCGCGCTGCCGCTGACCGCGCTCGGCCGCCAAGTCGGCTGCATGTATGCCGACTGCATCCGCGAGGGGGCGGTGCTGACCGCAGAAGACCTGCAGCGGGTGGCGTTCATCGGCCGCCTCCTCGCGCAGTCGCTCGGCAACCGCGCGCTCGTCGCGTCGCTGGTCCGGCGGGAGTCCGGGACCCAGCGAGCGGTCCATCCGTCGCTGCAGACCGACGCGCCGGCGTGCGCCGACATGGTCGAGCGCGTGAAGCTCTACGCTCCGACCGACTACACGGTCCTGATCCGCGGCGAGACCGGCAGCGGCAAGGAGGTCATGGCGCGCTGCATCCACGACCTGTCGCGGCGCAAGGATGGTCCGTTCGTGCCGGTCAACTGCGCGGCGATTCCCGAGCAGCTGATGGAGAGCATGCTGTTCGGGCACGAGAAGGGGGCGTTCACCGGGGCGGTCGACCGACGGCGTGGCCACTTCGAAGAGGCGGACTCGGGCACGCTGTTCCTGGACGAGATCGGTGACATGGCGCTCGACCTCCAGGCCAAGATCCTGCGCGCTCTCCAGGATCGCGTCGTGACGCCGGTCGGCTCGAGCCGCCAGGTGAAGGTCGACGTGCGCATCCTGGCCGCGACGCACCAGGACCTCGAGGCGATGGTCCAGGAGCGGACGTTCCGTGAGGACCTCTACTACCGGCTGCGCGAACTCGAGATCCTGATCCCACCGCTCCGCGATCGCCGCGAGGACATCCTGATGCTGACGCAGCGGTTCCTCGGCGAGGCTGCGGAGGACCTCGGTCTGCCGGACATTCCGGAGCTCGCGTCGGACACGCTCGACCAACTCCAGCGCCGGGCGTGGCGCGGCAACGTCCGCGAGCTGCGTCACACGGTGAAGGGTGCCGCTCTGCGGGCGGCGGGCGGGATGATCCGCGCCGAGCACCTCGACCCGGGGCCGGGCCTGACGCGTCCGCCGGCGCTCGAACTCCACCGGAGCGACGATGTCCAGGCCGGCGCCGGGACGTGGAAGGAGCGTCTCGAACTGCAGGAGCGCGCCGCGCTCGAAGAAACGCTGCGCGAGGCGGGCGGCAACCTGACGAAGGCTGCGCGCATGTTCGGAGTGCCCCGCACGACCTACCGGGAGAAGCTCGTCAAGGCCGGTCTCCTCGGCGCGGACGAAGAGTGACGGCGCGCGGTTGCGGCCGGTGCGCCGGGAATCCGGTTTTTCTCGGGGACCATCGGCGCACGCGCCCTAAGAGGTGGTCCTGCCGAGCTGATGCCTGACGCGCTTCGAGACCCCTTCCGCATCTACTTCGTCGGCGACGTCCACGGTCAGTTCGACTCTGTCGACGCGCGCTTCCTGGCCGACGAACGTCCTGGTCTGACGGTCTTCGTCGGCGACCTCGGCGACGAGGATCCCCAGATCGTGCGGGACGTCATGGCGGTCGATGCGCCGGTGGCTGTGTTGCTCGGCAACCACGACGCCTGGCAGAGCTTCTCGACGAAGCGCATCACGGCACCGCTCCGGGAGAGCCTCGGCGTCCTCGGTGACGCGCACCTCGCCTACCAGGTGCGCGAGCTGCCGAGCGCCGGCATCTCTCTGATCGGGGCGCGACCCTTCTCGTGGGGTGGACGCGATCTGCGGAGCCCCGAGGTGTACCACGAGCTCTACGGCGTCAGCACGCACGAGGACTCCGCCGAGAAGATCGCCGAGCTCGCCTCGCGGGCCCGCCACGAGGACATCGTGCTCGTCGCCCACAACGGTCCGCGGGGTCTCGGCGGCAGCCCGGCCGATCTCTGGGGGAAGGACTTCGGGAAGCGTCCCGGCGGTGACTGGGGCGACAAGGACCTGCAGCTGGCGCTGCGCGCGATCCAGGAAATGGGCAAGCGGGTGCGCGCGGTGGTGGCTGGGCACATGCACGACCGGCTGTTCGCGCCGCGCGGCGCGCTCCGGAAGCGGTTCCTGCGGCGCGGCAGCACGCGATTCCTCAACTGCGCGGTCGTGCCGCGGCTGCGGCGGCTCGAGTCCGGCGTCGACGCACGCCACTACCTCCGGACCGAGTGGGGTGGCGGTCGGCTGCTCCAGGCGGAGGAGATCTGGGTCGACGCGTTCGGGCAGGTCGTCCAGGTCGATCCCGTCGAATTCCTGGACGCGAACAAGCCGAAGTCCGCCGAAGGATGATGCTGCAGGTCGCGCAGGCTTAGACTCACGCCGGATGGCGCGACGGCTCCGCAAGACCGGCCTTGTCCTGCTCGGGACCCTCGGCGGGCTGGTCGCCCTCGAGATCGTGCTCCAGGTCGGAGCGCTGGTCCTCGGCCGCGCCGCCTCGGCTCCTGCCGTCTCGGGAGACGGTGCGGTGGTGCTCTGCGTCGGAGACTCGTTCACCTACGGCCTCGGCGCGGCCGACCTGGAGCAGTCGTATCCGTCGGTGCTCGGCCGCGCTCCGGGCTTCGAAGACGTGCAGGTCGTCAACCTGGGCTGGCCCGGCCAGGACTCGGGACGGGTGCTGGCGCGTCTGCCCGCACAGCTCGAGACGGTGAGCCCGGCCGTGGTCTGCGTGCTCGCGGGCTACAACGACTTCTGGAGCGGCGGTGCCGTCCCGAGCGCAGCGTCGGGATTCGAACTCCGGACCGTGCGGCTCGCGAAGCTGATCCTGGCCGCGCTCCGCGGCGGGCCCGCAACCGACGAGCGCGCGCGCGCGGCGTCGGAGGCACCGTTCCTGGGCGCATGGCATTCCGGGTCGGCGTTCTTCGAGTTCCGTGCGGACGGCACGATCGAAACGCACGACGGCCCGCTCGACGGGGTCTTCACGTGGTCGGGCTCGTCGATCCGGATCGAGCTGCGGAACGCGGACGCGCCGCTCGAACTCGCGTTCACGCTCACGGGCGAGCCGGGGAAGAGGACCCTCACGCTGGCGGGTGGGCCGTTCCCGAAGCCGCTCGCGTGGTCGGAGGGCTTGCCCGACGGCACGCTCGTGGACCGCGCTCGGATTCACCTGCGTGCCGGCGATCCGGAGGCCGCCGAGCGCGCCTGGCGCCGCGCGCTCGAGGAACCGGGACTCCACGCCATCGCGGCGCTGTCGCTGGCGCGATACCTGACGGAGGCTGGGCGGCCGGACGAGGCGATCCCGATCCTTCTGGCACTGCGCGACGACCCGGGGCGCCGTCCGTCGGGCGCTGCGCTCCACCGCCTGGGTGATGCGCTCCTCGCCGCCGGCGCGGCCGCCGAGGCCGAGGACCTGGTCCTCGGCGTGGTCGAGAACGCCGAGATCACCGATGAGGCGGTGCGGTTCCTCGTGCGATCCGCCCTCCGTCTCCCCGACCCGAGGCGGCTCGACGCGGCGATCGCCCGGGCGTTGGCAACGCGTGCGATGACCGACGCGCAGCGCCTCGGGCTGCTCGGACTCCGCGCCGTGCTCGGGGAGGACGACGCGGCGGTGACGGCCGTGCTGTTCGAGGTCGCACGGCTCGACCCGGACGCCGACGTGCTCCGGCGCACGCTCCGCTGGCACCCCGATCGGCATCCGCGCGCGGCGTTCGAGCAGCTCGCGGCCGCCCTTCCGGCGGCGGAGCGGGCACGCATCCTGGCGGCGTGGGATGCCGCGCGCGCGGGCGAGGACGCGACCGGTGACGTGCTGGCGCAGAACCTGGCGGCGGCCGTCCGCGCGATCCGCGGTGCTGGTGCGGTTCCGGTGCTCGTGACCTATCCAGGTGGCCGGCCCGACCTCGCCTCGATCATCCGCACGGTGGCGTCCGAGACCGACACCGCGCTGGTCGATGCGTTCGATGCGTTCGAGGCGCTCCTTGCTTCGGCTCCCCGCGCGGCGCTCTTCGTGGCCGACGGCCACTGCAATGACGCAGGCTACGCAGAGCTCGGCCGTCTCGTGGCTGCGCGTGTCCGGCAGATCCTCGGTCGCGGATGATGCGGGCCACGGGGTGGGGAGTCGTGCTCTGGGCGATCGCGTGCGGTGCCTCCGCCCGCGCGCAGGAGCCGCCGCGGGAACCCGCGTTCGGCCTCGTCCGGACGGCGACCGGGACGCCGTGGAGCGGTGCGCAGGTCGTGCTCGTCGGGCACGCCGCCGTCGGCGACGCCGGCCCGCTCGACCGGTTGGAGGTCGAGACGGACCCGCAGGGGCGCTTCCGGGTGGGGGTGCTCCCTGGGCTTCGCTACGCAGCCTTCGCGTTCGAGTCGCTGGAGGGCGGGACGCGCCAGCGCGTCAGTGATGCCGTCGGCGGCGTCGTGGCAAGGCGTCCGGTGTTCCTCACCGGATCCCGATTCCTGCAGTGGCGCAGGAGCCTGCGGCTCGAGGTGGCGGATGGTGTCCTTCGCCCGCTCCGTGTCGAGGTGCGGAGCGCCGCACCGGTGTCTTGGACGCACGGGGTCGCCGTCGGTGACGACGACGTCGCCGCACTTCCCATCCTGGCGCCCGGTCCGTTCGAGGTGCGGGTCCACGATGCTTCTGGCGTGCGGCTCGTCGAGCACGTCGAACGGGGTTGGGAGCTCGCGCTGGCGCGGGAGTTCGTCGTGCCGGTGCCGGCGCGCGTCCCGACGCGGGTGAGCGTGTGCGACGTCTCGACCGGTCAGGGCGTCGGCGGCGCGACGATCTGCGCGATCCAGGACGAAGAGCTGCAGCCGGTCGGCGTCGTCGACGCCGACGGCTGCGGGCCGTTGGACCTGCCGAAGCGCGCTGCGTTCGTCGTCCTGCATCCGGGCTACGCGCCGGCGTCGCTGAATCCTGGCCCGATCGCGGCTGCGCCCGGTGGGGCGGCCGGGCCACCGCTCCGCGATGGCTTCTCGGCCGAGCGGCATGCGCGGATCGGTCCGGGGAGTCGTCTTGCGGGTCGCGTGGTCGCGGGGCCGGACGATGCGGTCACAGACGCGTGGCTGCGGACCGAGGAGCACGGGCTCTACTTCCATGACGAACGGACCCGGAGCGTGTCCCGCTTCGTCCGTTCCGACCGACTCGGTCCGACCGGCGACTTCGTGCGGACGCCCGTGCTGCTGGAGTTCGCGCCGGTGGGCTCGCTGCTGTTGGGGCCTGCAGCGGTGGGGCAGCTGCCGGAGGGATGGCGACCCGGGCTCGTGCCCGTCGTCCCGTCGTTGTTCCGGGTCGCGAGGGTGAAGGAAGGCGCGGATCTCGATGTCGGTCCGGTCGACCTGCTCGACGCGCTGCCCGTGCGTCTGCGCATGCGCACCCCCGAGGGTGTCCCGCTTCTCGGTGCGACCCTCGACCTCTTCTCGCTTCCTCCCAGTCTCGCCAAGCTCGCGTCCCCGCTTCGGCTCGACGTGGATCAGCGGGGCGAGGTGGCGCTGCTCCTCCCGCGCGATCGCGAGTTCCTGCTGGTGATCCGTGAGGGGGAGCGCGTCCAGGACGCGCGCCTGATCTGGACCGCAGCCGGACTGCCGGTGGCCGAGCCGTTCGTGGTCGAGGTCCGCGCCGTCGCCGCGTCGACGGTGTCGGGTCGCGTCACCGATGCGGACGGCAGGCCTCTGGATCGCGGTCGCATCCGATGGTCGTGGGGTGGGGCCCCGTCGACGCCTGCTCCGGATCCCGCGGGCCCGGCGCAGGGGGGGCTGCCGGCCGGATGCACGGCGCACCTGGGCGACGAGGTGTCTCGGGCCCTCGCCCGGCTGATCCCAGCGGCGTCCGTGCCGCTCGATGAGGCTGGGCAGTTCCGATTCGAGGTGCCTGGGATGCGTGGCACGGTGACCGTCTCGGCCGGCCGCGACCAGGTCGAAGTGCCGGTCGCGGCGGGGGCTCCGATCGAGTCGATCGTGCTGCGTCTGGACGGCTGACCGGCGCGCGCCGTGCGGTCCACCGTTTCGCCATCGCGGCGCGACGGAGACCGTTCCCAGCCTGATACGAAGCGGTTTCGGGGGGCGGACCGGTCGCCGACAGGCGGGGTAGCTTTCGGGCGTCCGGCCCGACCCTCCGCCGGCTGCCCTCCTCCATGGCCGTCCCCCCTCAACGCGTTGTCTCGCTCGTTCCGAGCCTGACGGAAACCCTGTGCGATCTCGGCGCAGCGGACCGTCTCGCCGGGGCGACTCGTTTCTGTCTCACGAACGATCTCCCGCTCGGTCGCGTCACCCGGGTGGGAGGGACCAAGAACCCCGACCTCGAGAAGCTCGCCTCTCTCAAGCCTCACCTGGTCCTCGTCAACGGCGAAGAGAATCGCCAGGAGGACATTGCGTGGCTCCGCGATCGGTTCGAGGTGTTCGAGTCGATGCCGCGTGGCGTGGCCGATGCGGCCATGGTCGTGAAGCGCCTCGGTCGCCTGCTCGAGATGGAGCAGGAAGCCGAGTCCATCACCCTCGAGATCGAGGCCCACATGACGCGGGCCGAGGTGATGGGAATCGGACTGCGGCGGATCCGCGTCTTCTATCCGATCTGGAAGCAGCCTTGGATCAGCGTCAATCGTGCGACCTACCTGCACGATGTGCTGGAGCGTGCCGGTGCGGTCAACGTCTGCGCGGACCGCGAGTCCCGCTACCCGGTCGTCGCGTCGTCGGACCTCGACGCGCTGCGCGCAGAGCTCGTGCTCCTGCCCTCGGAACCGTTCGCGTTCTCGGAGTCCCACCGGCGCCGCTTCCTGTCCGAAGGGGTCTTCGGGCCGGATGTCCCGATCCTGATGGTCGACGGTCGGAACTTCTGCTGGCACGGCTCGCGTTCGGGACGGGGGCTCGGCGCGGCCGTCAACATGATGAGGCCGTTCCGCCGGCGCCGACGCGCCGCCTGACGCGCCGCGCTAGCATCGGCGACCGATGAACGATGCGCCACGCGCCGACGCGATGACGTGCCCCCAGTGCGGGGCACCGCTGCGCCCGACCCCGGCCGGCGGGAGCGTGGCCTGCGACCACTGCGGCTCCGCGATCCAGCTGCGCGTCCGGGACGGGGTCACGATCGCCGAGCTCGAGCGCAGGCTCTCGGCCCTCGAACGGCTTCGCGCGCCGGTGCGCCGTCGATTCCGCAGGCGGAGCACCGGCGAAGGTGGCGAGGTGTTCGCGTCCGGCACGGCGTTCCTGCTCGAGCTTGGCTTCGTCGTGGTGATGACCGCTGCCGGGGCTACGGTCGACGGAGACGCGCCACTCGCGACGGCGTTCGCGTTCGGTGCCGTCGCAGCCATCCTCGTCGGCGGCCTCGTCGCCGTCTCGCGCTCCGACCGACGCCCTCGCCGCATGCGCCGGCTAGAGAAGCGGCGAGAACAGGCGGGCGACGGCTGACAGGAAGCGCACCGCGAGGTTGTCGCGCCCGAGGTCCGCGAGCGTCAGCTCTTCGGCGTTCGCGATGTCGGTCTCGAACTCATCGGCGAGGGTCTTCGCGAACCGCGGGTCCACGAGGAACGGGTTCAGCTCGAAGTTCAGCTGGAACGA
>JBEAPQ010000506.1:0-14255 GCA_041164325.1 Planctomycetota bacterium
CGTCGCCGAAGCTGAACGAACAGAAGACCGTCCCGCGCGGTGACGTCGCATCGGCGCGGACCCTCATGACCACCGAGCCACGGCGACTCGAAACACGGGCATAACCGCCGTCCTCGAGCCCCCACGCCGCGACGTTGTCCGGGTGCACTTCGAGCGACTCCTCGGACAGCAGGTAGTCGATGCCCGACGAGCGACCAGTCATCGTCCGCGTGTGGTAGGCCTCCAGGCGACGGCCCGTGGTCAGCCAGACCGGGTAGGACTCGTCGACCACCTCCGCCGGATCCCGGTAGTGGATCACGCGGAACAGTCCGCGGCCGTTCTTGAAGCCGTCCTCGTGCAGGACGGGTGTGCCCGGGTGGTCCTTGGTCGGGACCGGCCAGTGGTAGGCGCCGGCATCGATCCGGTCCCAGTCGAGACCTTCGTAGATCGGCGACACCGCGCAGAGCTCGTTGAACACGTCGCGCGCCGACTCGTACTCGAAGCCCGGCACGCCGAGCCGCTTGGCGATCTCGGCGATGATCCACCAGTCCGGCCGCGCCTCGCCCTGCGGCGGAACCGCCGCGCGCACGCGCTGCACGCGGCGCTCGGTGTTGGTGTAGACGCCGTCCGTCTCCCCCCACCCGGTCGCCGGCAGGACGACGTCGGCGAGCGCGGTCGTCTCGGTCGGGAACAGGTCGACCACGACGAGGTGGTCGAGCGCCTTCAGCGCGTGCTCGCAGTGCTTCCGGTCCGGGTCGGACACGACGGTGTTCTCACCGCAGATCAGCATCGCCTTCATCGCGCCCTCGACCGCGAGTTCGAGCGCCTTGACCTTCGTGATCCCCCGTACCGGCTCGATCTCCCGCCCGTACAGCTTCGAGAACTTGGCGACCGAAACGGGGTCGTCACAGGCCTGGAAGCCGGGGAAGTTCGCAGGGATCGCCCCGCAGTCGCCGGCGCCCTGGATGTTGTTCTGCCCGCGCATCGGGTTGATGCCCGCGCCCTCCTTGCCGAGATTGCCGGTGACGAGCGCGAGGTTGCAGAGACTCTGGACGTTGTCGACGCCGCAGATGTGCTCGGTGATCCCGAGCGTGTAGTAGATCGCCGCGCGTCCGGCCGACCCGTAGATGTGCGCCGCCTTCTCGATGTCCGCCGCCGGCACCTGACAGATCCCTTCGGCCCACTCCGGCGTGAACTCACGCACGTGATCGCGGTAGGCCTCGTAGTCCTTGGTCCGGCCTGCGATGAACTCCGCGTCGACGAGTCCGTCCCGCACGAGGACGTGCCCCATCGCGAGCAGCAGAGCGACGTCCGAGCCGATGCGGATCGGCAGGAACAGCTCCGCGTAGTCCGCGAGCGGAATGCGCCGCGGATCCGCGACGATCATCCGAGCGCCCTTGGCCACGGCGCGCTTCAGGCGCGTCGCGGCGACGGGATGGCACTCGGTCATGTTCGTGCCGATGCAGAAGATGGCCTCCGGCTTCTCCATGTCCCGCAGCGGGTTCGACATGGCGCCTCGACCAATCGTGGCCGCCAGACCGGCGACCGTCGGAGCGTGTCAAGCTCTCGAACAGTTGTCTATGTAGTTGGTCCCGAACGACGCCCGCATGAACTTCTGGATGGAGTAGGCGGACTCGTGGGGAGCGCGCCCGGACGCGATCGCGTAGATCGCGTGCGCGCCGTGCTCCGCGTAGGCCTTGCGGAAGCCCTCCGCGGCGCGGTCCAGCGCTTCGTCCCAGGTCGCCGGGCGCAGCGCGCCGTCGGCATCGCGGACGAACGGGGTCTTCAGGCGGTCTCCGTGCTGGACGTGGTCCCACGCGAACTGACCCTTCACGCAGAGGGCGCCTTCGTTGGCCGGCCCGTCCATCGCCGGCTGGACCGCGACGATCTCGTCGCCCTTCGTGACGATGTCGACCGAGCAGCCGACGCCGCAGTACGGGCAGATCGTCCGCGTCTTCTGGAGTTCGCCCGCAACGTCGACCTTGCGGAGAGCCTTCTTGTCGGCGAGCGCGCCGGTCGGACACGTCTGCACGCACTGCCCGCAGAACGTGCACGACGAGTCGCTGAGCTTGCTGTCGAACTCGGTCGTGATCTGCGTGTGGAAGCCGCGGTTGGCGACGCTGATCGCGTAGTCCCCCTCGCGCTCGGCGCAGACGCGCACGCAGCGGTAGCAGGAGATGCAGAGGTCGTAGTCGCGGAGGATGAACGGATTGTCGTCGGCCGCCCCCTTGGACTTCCCGGACTGGGCGCCCGCGAAGCGCTGGCCGTCCACGTCGTAGCGCGCGACGAGCGTGGACAGCTCCTGACTCGCGTAGCCTCGGAGAGGGTCGACGGTGCCGGGAGCGGCCCCCACCGGAGCCTCCGCCGCGGCGCGGCTCTCGCTGGCCACGAGCTCGAGGAGCGTCTTGCGGTGTGCTTCGAGCGCCTCCGTCCGGGTGTTCACGCGCATGCCCGGCGTGGCCTTCGTCGTGCAGCTGGCCACCGGATTGCGGAGTCCCTCGACCTCGACGACACAGAGCCGGCACGCGCCGAACGCTTCCAGCCGCGGGTCGTAGCACAGCGTCGGCACCTCGCACCGATGCCGCTCGGAGACCTCGTAGACGGTCTCGCCGTCCTGGAACGGGACCTCTTGACCGTCGAGGAAGATCGTCTGCTGCACGTCACTCATGCTCGTTCTCCTCCGCGCCGCCCGGCCTCGCCGACGTGCGCCTCGACCTGTGCTTCGAATCTGCGGACCAGGCTCTCGGCGACCAGCGGTGCCGCCATGCCGAGCCCACAGGCACTCGTGGCTTTCATCGTCCGGCCGATGTCCGCGACTTCGGCCTTCCAGGCGGCAGGGTCCGAAGGGCCCGCCGCGCCGGTGAGCCGCTCGGTCAGCCGCTGCGTGCCGATGCGGCAAGGGAAGCACTTCCCGCACGACTCGTGCGCGAAGAACTGCATCGCCTGGGCCGCCACCTCGACCATGTTGCGCGAGTCGTCGAAGACCATGATCCCCGCCGCGCCGAGGAAACTGCCGTGCGCGCGGATCGACGGCTCGTCGAGCGTGACGTCGAGCGCGTCGCCGGCGAGGAAACCCCCGGACAGTCCAGCCATCGTGACGGCCTGGACCGTGCGACCCTCGCGCGGCCCCCCGGCCCAGTCGTGGATCAGGGTCCGGAGCGGCAGACCGATCGGGACCTCGTAGTTGCCGGGGCGCTGCACGTCGCCCGACAGGCTGACGAGCTTCGTGCCCGGATGGTTCCCGTGCCCGTCTCCGCGGTAGCCGAGGCCGCGGTACCAGTCCGCGCCGCGGGCCAGGATCGGACCGACCGAACACAGCGTCTCCACGTTGTTGACCGCTGTCGGCGTGTCCTCGAACCCGTGCGTGACCGGGAACGGCGGGCGGTTCCGCGGGAACGGGTGCTTGCCCTCGAGGCTGTTGAGCAGCGAAGTCTCCTCGCCGCAGATGTAGGCGCCAGCCCCGCGCCGCACGTAGACGCGGAACTCCTGGCCGGTGCCGAGCATGTCGGCACCGAGGAACCCCTGGGCCTCGGCTTCGGCGATCGCTGCGTCGAGGATCGCCTGCGTGTGCGGGTACTCGTAGCGCAGGTAGATGAACGCGCGCGTCGCACCGGTCGCCCGCGCCGCGATCGCCATGCCCTCGAGCACGGCGTGCGGGTCGTGGTCCATCAGCACGCGGTCCTTGAAGCAGCCTGGCTCGCCCTCGTCCGCGTTGCAGACGATCGTCTTGGGGCCGCCGGCGGCTTCGGCGACGGCCCGCCACTTGCGCCCGGTCGGGAAGCCAGCGCCACCGCGCCCGGCCAACCCGGACGCATCGAGTTCCTGGAGGATCTCCTCCGGGGTCATGGCGCCACACGCGCGTCGCAGCCCGTCGTAGCCACCGGTCGCCAGGTAGCCTTCCAGGCCGCGGCGCTGCGGGTCGCGGACGTGCGCGAACACGCACTCCTCGCCGCCGTCGGGGCGCGGGGCCGGACGCGGCGTCTCGCGCTCGGTCAGAGTTCCGTCGGGCTCACCCACCCACTGCACGTCACCGATCAAGACGGGCACCGGCTCGTCGCAGCGCCCTGCGCAGGGCATCGGCGTCGCGCCATCCTTCTCCAACGCCTCGAGCAGCGCGTCTGCCCCACGCGTCTTGCAGACCGGGCCGTCGCAGACGCGCGGGGCCGCCTTGCCGGGCGGGAACGTCTTGAAGAAGTGGTAGAAGGTGATCGTGCCGTAGAGATCCGCGAGCGGGATGCGCAGCGTCTCGGCCACACCCCGGATCGAGGACTCGCTGAGGAAGCCGTCGCGATCGTGGAACGCGTGCAGCAGCGGCAGGAGAGGAGCGGGCTCCTCCTTCCAACGGGCGAGGATCTCGGCGTCGGTGGCGACGGGTCGGCTCACGGTTCTCCTCGGGTCAGGGCCGGAACCAGGGTAGCGGCGAACCGAGCCCCCGCACAGGACCGCGTCCCTTCCTGGTCCCAACGAGCCGAGGAGGACTTGCCCTGCGTCAGCCGCGGACGAGGGCCTGCATCAGATCCATGACGCTGACCAGCCCGACGTGCTTCCCGCAATCCGTGACGAGCAGGCGATGGACCTGGTGCTCGACGAACGCACGCGCCACGTCCGCGAGATCGGCGTCGATCTTGACCGCGAAGACCTGCGCGGTCATCACGTCTGCCACGGTCGCCTCCGCGTCTTCCGGCACCTCGATCTCGTCGAACTCCTCGGGCGCGAACTCGTCCTCGTCCGTCGTCAGGTAGTAGTTGCGCGGCGCGAACAGCCGCTGCTGCTCGGGGTTCTCCGACAGGTGATCGAGCACGTCACGGATCGAGAGCACGCCGATCACGTGACCGGCCTCGTCGGTGACGGGCATCCCCGAGATGCGCCCGTCGGCCAGCTTGCGCACGGCCTCCAGGAGGCCCGCGCCATCGGCGATCGTCTGGACGTCGGTGCGCATGATCTGCCGCGCGGTGAGGGCGGGCCAGACGGTGTGGGCGGTCTTCATCGTCGAACGGACTCCGGCGCGGCACCCGCCGCGCTCCGGGCGATCTCGGGGACGCCCGCGCCGCGCCGAGGATTTCATCGAGCCGCCGGGTCGCCGTCCTCGATGTGGACCCTCCCGCCGCACCGGGGCATCCTCGGCACGTGATGCACGGAACACCCCGCCGCTTCCTCGCTGTCCTCGCCGTCCTGGGCGCACCGATCCTGGCGCAGCAGGATCCCGAAGTGGTCGTCACCTCGTTCGACGATCTGGACAGGGGCCCGCTGCGCCGCGTGCGGGTCACCGGCGGTCGCCTCGAGGCGGAGGCCGGGCACGCCGAGATCCACGCTGAGCACCACCTGTCGCCCCCCCATGCACTCCGACTGCTCGGAGGCGAAGACCGGTCCGTCCTGCTGACGCTCGACCGGGCGCGCGATGACCTCGAGAGCCTGTCGTTCCGGGCTGAGCGCTGGACGCGGCGCGACCCGTTCGCGTTCCGGGTCGATGCGCGGGTCGGGTCCGCGTGGCGGACGGTGTGGACCGGCGACGCAACGGTTCGCATCGGCAGGTTCTCGACCCCGGTCCGCATCGATCTCCGCGAGGCCGGACGCGTTGCCGCGGTCCGCTTCGTGTCGACCGCACCCCCGGAGTCCGGCGTTCTGATCGACGACCTCGCGCTGCTCGCCGCAGTGCCCCAGACCCTGCAGGGTGCCCGCCAGGAGCGGCCGACCGTGCCCATCCTCGATGCTGGCGAGCACCCGGTCGCCGTCTGCATCGTCGAGGCCACGGGCTCGCTCGATGCCGAGAACCTGGCCGCGCTCCAGATCGCGGCGGAAGGGCCCGTCGAGATCCTGTCGGTCCGTCTGGACGGTGAGAGCCAGTCGATCCCGCTCGCCGAACCGCGTTCCGACGGCTTCCGCAGCGTCGGAGGCCGGCTCGCGCTGCGCCATGGCACCAACCGGATCCACGTCGAGGGACGACGGCTCTCCGCCTTCGATGCCGACGACCGGGTCGACGTGCGCGTCGTCGCGCTGCGCACCGCGGACGGCGACGAGCTCGCGGTCGCGCCTCTCGCGACGGGCACCCCACCGCAGCGGCTCGGCACCACGGTCCGGCGCGGCGGCGAGAACGGCGTGCACACGTCGCGCATCCCGGCGCTCGTGCGCACGGCCGAGGGCACGCTGATCGCGGCGTTCGACCTCCGGCACCGGGGCGGCGGTGACCTGCCCGGCGACATCGACGTCGGCGTGCGCCGGAGCACCGACGGCGGCAAGACGTTCGGGCCGACGATCCTCGCGCTCGACATGGGCGCGCCGCACGGCGAGAACGGCGTCGGCGACCCGTGCCTCCTCGTCGACACGGAGACCGACCGGGTCTTCGTGTTCGGGCTCTGGTCACAGGGCAACAACGGCTGGAACGGTTCCCGCGCTGGGATCGACCCCGCCGACACCGGCCAGCTCGTCTGCGCGTGGAGCGACGACGACGGAAAGACCTGGTCGGCACCGCGCAACCTGACGCGTGCGCTCAAGGATCCGAAGTGGCGGCTCTTCCTCCAGGGCCCCGGCACGGGCATCACGACGTCCGACGGCGTCCTCGCGATTCCGGCCCAGTTCCGCGACGGCGACGGGATCCCGCACTCGACCGTCGTGTGGAGCGAAGACCGCGGGGAGACGTGGCACGTCGGCACGGGCGCACGCCCCAAGACCACCGAGAGCAGCCTCGTCGAACTCGCCGACGGCTCGTGGATGCTGAACATGCGCGACGACCGGGGCGGCTCGCGCGCGGTCGCGACGACCCGGGACCGCGGTCAGACCTGGACCGAGCACCCGACGTCGCGCAGCGCGCTGCCGGAGCCCGTCTGCATGGCGAGCTTGATCCGCTTCGAGCGCGGGCGACCGGGAGCCGCCGACGACCTGCTGCTGTTCTCGAACCCGGCGGTGCCGCAGGCCCCGCGCCGCGCGATCACCGTCCGCTCCAGCGCCGACGACGGCATGACGTGGAGCTCTGGCCTGCTGCTCGACGAGGGACAGAGCGCCGGCTACTCGAGCCTCGTGCAGATCGACGCCGACACGGTCGGCATCCTCTACGAGTGCAGCCGGGCGCACCTGGTCTTCCAGGCGCTACCCCTCGCGGACATCCTCGCCGGCGGCCGCTGACGCACCGAGGCGGCGGACCTTCCGCTCCCACGACACCGACCAAAGCGTCGGCACGACGAAGATCGTGATCAGCACGAGGAGCATGCCGCCGAACGACGGGATCGCCATCGGCAGCATCACGTCCGCGCCACGGCCCTGACTGGTCAGGACCGGAAGCAGCGCGAGCACCGTCGTCGCGGACGTCATCAGGCACGGGCGGATGCGCCGCATCCCGGCGGCCACCACGGCTTCGCGGACTTCGGCACGCGTGGTCGGCGCGCGATCGGCGAACGACTGCTTGAGGTAGGTTCCCATCAGCACGCCGTCGTCCGTGGCGACGCCGAACAGCGCGAGGAAACCCACCCAGACCGCGACGCTCAGGAAGACCGGTTCCACCTGGAACAGGTCCTGCAGGTCCCGGCCGAGAATCGATCCGTCGAGGAACCAGGGCTGCCCGTAGAGCCAGAGCAGCAGGAAGCCGCCCGACCAGGCCACGAACACGCCCGAGAACACGAGGAGCGTCGCCCCGCTGGACCGGAACTGGAACCAGATCAGCAGGAAGATCACCAGCAGCGCCAGCGGCAGGACGACGCGGAGCTTGGCCTCGGCGCGGAGCTGGTTCTCGAACTCGCCGGCGAACCGGAACGCCACGCCCGGCGGGATCTCCAACAGGCCCGCTGCGATGTCCGCGTCGAGCTTCGTCTGGCAGGCCGCGACCACGTCACCGAGCGCCTCTCCAGCACGCGCGCCGAACGTCACGTAGGCGGTCAGGAACGTGTCTTCACTCCGGATCATCGAGGGCCCCGGCGCGTAGCGGATCTGCGCCAGCTGCGCGAGCGGGATCTGCGCGCCGGTCGGCGACGGCACGAGGATGTCCCCCACCTCGTCGATCCGATCGCGGAGCTCGCGCAGATAGCGGACGCGCACCGGGTAGCGCTCGCGCCCTTCGACCGTGCGCGTCACCGGACGTCCCCCGAGGGCGACCTCGATGACGTCCTGGACGGCACGCACCGACAGTCCGTGCCGGGCGATGGCGGGGCGGTCGATTTCGATCTGCAGGTACGGCTTGCCGACCACGCGTTCCGCGATCACCGTCTCCGCCGAGACCTGCGGGACTTCCTGCAGCCGCTCCTGGATCGCCAGCGCGACGCGCTCCACGGTGGCGAGGTCGGGTCCGCGTACCTTCACGCCGAGCGGACTCCGCATGCCGGTCTGCAGCATCACCCGCCGCGTCTCGATCGGGCCGAGCAGCGAGGCGCGCGTCGTGCCCACGATGCGCGACGCGGCCTCGACCTCGTTCCAGATGTCGCCCGGCCCCTCGATACCCGGCCGCCAGTTGCGGAACGGTTGACCCTCCGGATCGGGAACGAGCTGGTGGTCCGCACCGAGGACGAACCGATCCCCGTCGTGCCGGAACCGGAGCAACTCCCCGTCCGGTCCCGTCCGATATTCCGGGTGGTAGGTCACCACCGTCTCGATCATTCCGACCGGCGCCGGATCGAGCGGGCTGTCCACGCGACCGATCTTGCCGACGACGTCGCGCACCTCGGGGATCGCGCGGATCGCACGGTCCTGGGTCTGCAGAACGTCCATCGCCTCGCCGATCGAAGCGTGGTAGCCGGTCACGGGCATCAGCAGGAAGGCGCCCTCGTCGAGCGGCGGCATGAACTGCTTGCCGAGACCCGGGAAGGCCTTGGCCATCTGCTGCTCGAACGCCGTCGTGCCGGCGCGCGCGGTGCCCCACGGCATCGCATACCGGTGCAGTCCGAATCCGAGTGCCACGAGCGCCACCAACGCCGCGGCGCCGAGAGCCCGAGCGCGCGGCGTCGCGCCGCCCAGGCCTGCGCGCACGAGGGGGCCGAGCAGGAACACGAGCGCGAGGACGCTCGCACCGAACACGACGGGTGCGGTCGCCGCGTAGCCCAGCCACACCGTCAGGCCGAGCACCGTCGCCAGGAACGGCAGCGTGAGGAACACGGACGGCGCCGCGAGGCACGCCCGCAGCAGCGGCTCGTAGCCACGTTCCAGCAGCGCGAAGAGCCCGAGGGTGCCGCCGACGACCGCCGCCGTGAAGCCCACGTTGGCCGCGTCGTGACCCGGCCCGATCGGCGCCCAGTCGAGGCCGAGCCAGACCGTGACCACTCCGGCGGCCAGGAACGTGCCGACCCGCGTCGCAGGACCCTTCCGCGCCGCGTCGAGCCAGCCGCGCCCGCCGAGAAGCGCGTGCGCCGCGACCGGGAGCACGACCAGTGCGACCAAGATCGACACCAGGAGCGCGAACGTCTTCGTGAACGCCAGGGGCTGGAACAGCTTGCCCTCCTGCCCCTCCATCGTGAACACCGGCAGGAAGCTGACGACCGTCGTCAAGACGGCCGTCAGCACGGCGCCGCCCACCTCGACGCCGGCTGCGTGCACGGCCTCGAGCCGCTCGCGCACCGTCGCGCCAGGACGCAGGCGCTGCAGGATGCTCTCGGTCAGCACGATGCCCATGTCGACCATCGTCCCGATCGCGATCGCGATGCCGCTGAGCGCGACGATGTTCGCGTCGATCCCGAAGCCGCGCATCGCGACGAACGTGCCGAGCACACCGAGCGGCAGCAGGCCCGAGATCAGCAGCGCGCTGCGGAAGTGCCCGACCATCAGCAGCACGACGAGGATCGTCACGAGGAGCTGCTGGCGCAGGGCTGCGCCCAGCGTGCCGACGGTCTCGGCGATCAGCTCCGCGCGGTCGTAGAACGGCACGATCGCTACCCGCGAGGTCCGGCCGTCCTCGAGGACCCGCGACGGGAGTCCGACGCGGATCTCCTCGATCTTCTGGTGGACGGCGTCCAGGACCTGCATCGGGTTCGCCCCATGCCGAACGACCACCACGCCACCGACGGCCTCGGCGCCACCACGGTCGAGCGCACCGCGCCGCAGCGCGGGTCCCGTGCCGATGTGCGCAACCTCTCCGAGCGTCAGCGGAACCCCGTCACGGACGCGAACCACCGTCTGCTGGAGATCCTCGATGCCGCGCAGGAAGCCGAGACCGCGCACGACGTATTCGGCGCGGTTCACTTCGATGGTCCGCGCCCCGACGTCGACGTTGCTGTCCCGGACCGCGCGGAAGACGTCGTCGAGCCCGACGCCGTGGTGCCGCATCGCGTCCGGGTCGACGTCGATCTGGTACTCCTTGACGAAGCCACCGATCGACGCAACCTCGGCCACTCCAGGCACCGCCTGCAGCGCGTAGCGGACCTGGAAGTCCTGGATCGAGCGCAGCTCTTCCGGGTTCCAGCCGCCGGTCGGCGCCCCGTCCGCATCCTGACCTTCGAGCGTGTACCAGAACACCTGGCCGAGCGCCGTGGCGTCCGGACCCAGCCCCGGCTCGACGCCCGCGGGCAGCGTGTTCGCGGGGAGGCTCTGGAGCTTCTCGAGGATCCGTGAGCGCGACCAGTAGAACTCGATCTCGTCGTCGAAGACGACGAACACCGACGAGAAGCCGAACATCGACGTGCTGCGGATCGACTTCACGCCCGGCACGCCGAGGAGCGCCGCCGTCAGCGGATACGTGATCTGGTCCTCGACGTCCTGCGGCGAGCGACCGGGCCACTCGGTGAAGACGATCTGCTGGTTCTCGCCGGTGTCGGGGATCGCATCGACGGCGACCGGGTCCCGCGGCAGCCCGAGCCCGTCGAAGACCGGGAACGGCGCGGTCACGATGCCCGCACCGACCAGGACGAGGGTCAGGAGCCCGACGACGAGCCGGTTCTCGAGGCAGGAGCGGAGAAGCCGCGACAGCATGGAGGGAGGCGCTTCCAACGCTCAGTCCTCCCGCCGCGGCGCGAACCGCTGCTCGACCCATCCGCAGGACAGCATCTCGCTCCCGAAGTACGGATTGCGGATCTCCTCTCCCTCCTGGAGCCAGCTGGCGCCGCGGTTGTCGAACGCCATCGGGCAGTGGGCCTCGACCAGCGGCGTCGAGGACACATGCCCGAAGCGCGCGACGAGGCGCAGCAGCGCGGCCGACAGGCCCTCGAAGGCCCTCCGGCGCGGCGCGATCTCCGTGGCTCGGCGGCAGGCGCGCGCCGCGCCCACGACCTCGAGGAGCACTTCGCGGAGCTCCGACCGGGAAGCTTCGGGCGTCACCGCCACGATCTCCTCGACTTCGTCGACGGTGGGCGCCTGCGCCAGGAGCGCGTCCAACTCCTCCTCGCCCAGGCGGTCGGCCGCCAACGCCCGCTGGAGCGCAACGCCGCGCGTCAGCACGACCGTCACACGCTCGAGCACGGCGCGCGGGACTTCGACAGTGGCGCGCTGTGCCGGCGCCAGATCGACCGGAGCCTCCGGGGCTGTGACCTGGCCTGTGGCCTCGGTCGCGCCGCCGAGTCCGGGCAAGAGCCTCAGGAACTCCCCACAGCGCAGCATCTCGTCGCCGAAGTACGGATTCGCGAGCACGGGCTCGACCTGGATCCAGACCGCGCCCGTGTCGTCGAACGCCATCGGGCAGAAGGTCTCGCGGTGGACCTGCGAGCCGGCGTGCCCGAAGCGAACCTCGACCGCGAGCATCGCCCGCGACAGGTCGTGGAACGCCATCCTCTGCGCCGCGAGCTCTGCGGTCTCACGAGCGGCCGCGGCCGCGGCCACCACGATCACCGCACGCTCGTCCTCCCAAGCCCGACGCCCCGAGGCGCCGAGCGCGTCGGGGCGCACGCCGTCCAGGGCCACCCCGACCGCCGCGAACGCGGCGCGGCCTGCGTCGGCATCGGAGCGGACCAGAGCGTGCCCGAGCGCGAAGTAAGCGTCCCAGAGCGGAGTGAGGGACTGCACGAACCCGGGATCGATCGGGCCGGCGATCCAAGCACCCCCCGGGCCTGCCGACAGCAGGCTCGGACGCGCGTTGATCTGCAGAGCGCTGTCGAGCTTGAACGCCCCCGAGACGACGACGCGCTCGTGTTCGGCGAGGCCGGCGAGAACGACCTGGTCGTCGTCGGCGCGCGGTCCGAGGACCACTTCCCGCCCTTCGAAGACCGGCTCGCCCCCACCTTCGACCTGGACGTAGACCACGGCGCGGCGCCCGGTCGGCAGGACCGCAGAGTAGGGAATCACGAGCGGCTTCCGGACGGCATTCTCGGGCGCGTAGCCGAGGCTCTCGGCGGGCACGAGATCCATGCCGCAGACGTCACAGACGCCGGGACCGTCCTTGACGATCTCGGGGTGCATCGGACTGATCCACTTGCCCGCGAGCCGTTCGTCGAGGATGCGCCCGCCCTCGCCCAGCCGCGCCTCCAGGCGCGCGCGGACGAACATGCCGGGCTTCAGACGCCCGCCCGGGTTGTCGACCTGGACCCGGACGCGCACGGTCCTCGTCCTCTCGTCGACGACGGGGTCGACGAACGAGATCCGCCCCTCGTGGACCTCACCAGGGAACGCGTCGGCCGTCAGCTGGACGACCTGGCCGTATCGCACCTGGCCCAGGTCCTTCTCGAACACCGACAGCACGACCCAGAGTCGATCGAGTTCCGCGATGCGGTAGAGCCGCGTGCCGGTCGAGACGTAGTCGCCCTCGGCGACGTTCTTGTGGACGACGACGCCTGACGTGGGCGCCGTCAGCGTGATCCGGTCTTCGGCGGTGCCGCGCGCCAGGATCGCCTCGATCGCGCCGGCCGAGAGCCCCCACTCGACGAGCTTCTCGCGCGCGCTGTCGAAGAGTCGCCGATCACTCTCGGCGAGGAACGCGCTCTGCCCGGACTGGTTGCGGTCCAGCCTTGACCGCGCCTCGAGCAGCTCCTGCTGCGCGGTGAACAGGTCGGGGCTGTAGATCTCGACCAGGTGATCGCCACGCCGCACCGTCACGCCCGTGAAGTCGACGAACAGTCGGTCGAGGCGTCCGGGCACGCGCGCCGCCACCGTGCGCACGCGGGTCTCGTCGACCTCGATCTCCCCCGTGATCCGGAGACGCCGCGTCGTGAAGCGGCGTTCGACCGGCACCGTGCGGATGTCGGCCAGGGCCGCGTCCGCAGCGCTGATCCGCAGCCGCCGCGGACCCGGGTCAGCGCCCGTGTCCGACACGGGCACGAGCGCCATGCCGCACAGCGGGCACGGCACGGATTCGGGCACGACGACTTGGGGATGCATCGGGCAGGTGAAGCCGAGTGCCGCTTGCGCCGGCGTGCCCGCCGTTCCCGCGGGCTCGTGGACGTGGGACGTGAACCGTCCCACGGCAATACCCGCGGCCACCAGGACGAGGCCGAGCAGGACGCCGGCCGAGGCAAGTTGAGAGGTCTTCATCGGGCGGCCTCCGCGGACGGAGTGCGGGGGTCTTGGGTGTCGAGGAACCGATGGCGCCCCAAGAGCGCCTCGATGCGCGCGCGGGCTCGACCGAGCTCGGCCGAGGCGCGCCAGTAGGCCTGTTCGAAGGCAAGGAGCGCACGCTGCCGATCGATGACGTCGAGCAGCGCAGCGCCCCCCTGGGCGTAGGCCGACTGCGTCAACGTCAGCGCCTGCCGCGCGCGCGGCAGCAGCGTCTCCCGGTAGAGAACGATCTGACGAGCCGCGTCGTCGTGCTGGAACCGCGCGTGACGCACCGCGACCTCCAGCTCATCGATCCGGCGCTCCAGTCGCTGCCGGGCCGCAGCGCGCCCGGCCTCGGCCTCGTCGACGAGGGCGCGGTACTTCGCGCGCCCGATCGGCAGGTTCACGCCGAGCGAGACGGCGAGGGGGTCGTCTCCGCTGCCGACGACCCCCGGCATCCGGGCATCACCGGTGCTGATCCAGTCGACGCCGACGGTGACATCGGGCAACGACTCCCGGTCCGCCGAAGTCACGCGGGCCTTCTCGCGCGCCACGGCCTCGGACAGCCCCCGGATCTCCGGGTTGCCTTCGAGCATCTCCTGCAGCCAGGCGTCGACGGGTCCCGCGAGCGGTTCCGGTGCAACCCACGTCGGCCACGCGAGGTGCTCGGCACCCGCGATGCCGAGCCGCGTCGTCAGCCGCGCGGCGACGGCCGGGCGGGAAGCCTGCAGACCCGCGAGGTGATCCTCGAGCTTGCCGATCTCGACCTGGAGCTGCAGCAGCTGCGCCTGCGCACCCCCACCCTGGATCCGGCGCTGGACGACGGGCTCCAGGCTCTGCAGGAGCGCCAGGTTCTCCCGGGTCAGTTCGATGTCCTTGCCGAGCCGCGCGTACTCGTACCAAGC